>JBPCPM010000177.1:0-44875 GCA_050999155.1 Solirubrobacterales bacterium | reverse complement strand
CCTCCATCACGACACCTCGAAGAAGCTCATCCACCCGAGCTCGGCGAACTCGGACTGGTGGGCATGGAACATGTACTTGCCCGGGAACTTGAACCGCATCTCGGCGATCCCGCGCTGACCCTGGCAGAGCATGATGGTGTCGGTCAGCTCGCTGGAGCGCAGCGACGTGCCCGTCGGGTACCACTCGAAGAAGTTGGCGTGCACGTGCAGCGAGTTGATCGGGTCAAACTCGGTGACGTTGATCAGGTAGATGCGCAGCAGCTCGTCGCGCTTGACCTTGATCGGGTTCTCCATGTAGTGGAACCCCACTGTGTTGGCCGCGTAGACCTCGTTCTCCTCGTCGAAGTTCGTGTCGAAGCCGTTGAGAACCATGACCATCTCGTCGGCCTCGGGCCGCGTGTCGTCGCGCGGATCGATGATGAACCCGCCGTACAGCCCCTTGACGATGTGCTCGGCCAGCGGCGCCGAGTGGCAGTGGTACAGGTGGCAGCCGAACGGCTCGGCGTCGAACTCGTAGGTCGTCTCCTCGCCCTGCTGCAACAGCCCCGCCCCGAGCCCGGGTACGCCGTCCATGGCGGCCGTGTGGATGCCGTGGAAGTGCACGGTGTGCGGGTGCTCGGACGCGTTGACGAACCGGACCCGCAGCTTCTCGCCCTCCCGGGCCCGCAGCGTCGGCCCGGGCACGCGGCCGTTGTACGTCCAGGCGGCGTACTTGACCCCGGGGGTGACCTCGATCTCCTTGTCCTGCGCGATCAGGGTCCACTCGCGCAGCACCTTGCCGGAGGCCAGCCGGCGGGTCTTGCCGTAGTCGAAGTCACGCAGGATGTCCGTCGGGTCGAAGCCGTTGGCGGCGTGATCGACCGTGCCGCCCTGCTTGAACGTGGCGCCGGCGTGGCCCCCGCCCTTCGTGGCGTCGACCTGCCCGTGGTCGGTTGCGTGGTTGTGGCCCGGCTCGCCGTGGGCGGGGGGCTTGGAATCCTGTGCCAAGGCCGCCTTGACGGCGAAGGGGGTGGCCGCCAGCGGGATCGCGGCGGTCAGGGCGTTGCGTCGGGTCAGGCGTTCCACAATAGAAAGTGTGGCACACCGAACTTCAGATGTCGAGCTGCCCCGACCTCGGGCTCCTGCATACCGGGGCCGAAGACCGTCAGGCCGGACGGACGGGAACGCCGTGCCCACCGAGGTACCGCTTGGCCTCGGCGACCGAATACGTCCCGTAGTGGAAGATCGACGCGCACAGCGCCGCGTCTGCTCCCCCCTGCTCCAGCCCCTCGCGCAGGTGCTCGAGGGTTCCTACCCCTCCCGAAGCGATCACTGGCACGGCAACGGCGTCGGCCACCGCTCGGGTCAGCTCGAGGTCGTACCCGGCCGTCGTCCCGTCGCGATCCATGCTGGTCAACAGGATCTCCCCCGCCCCCCGTTCGGCCGCCTCGACGGCCCAGGCCACGGCTTCGCGGTCGACCTGCGTGCGACCGCCGTGCACGTAGACGTCCCACCCCTCGCCGGTCTCGCGCTGCTTGGCGTCGATGGCGCACACCACGCACTGGGAGCCGAAGACCTCGGCCATCTCGGTCAGCAGCTCGGGACGGTCCAGGGCCGAGGAGTTGACCGAGACCTTGTCGGCGCCGGCGTCGAGTACCGCCTGGGCGTCGCCCACCGAGCGGATCCCGCCGCCGATGGTGAACGGGATGAACACGTTCTCGGCCGCACGCCGAGCCAGCTCGACCACGGTGTCACGGCGCTCGTGCGATGCGGTGATGTCCAGGAAGACGAGCTCGTCGGCGCCCGCGGCGTCGTAGCGCTCGGCCAGCTCGACGGGGTCGCCGGCATCACGGATGTCCACGAAGTTCGTGCCCTTTACGACGCGCCCGGCGTCGACGTCCAGGCACGCAATGATGCGCTTGAGCGACATCGGGCGAGCGTACCGGCCGCTTGGCGGTGGTCAGCGGATACGGCGGCCGCGGCCCGGAATGGCGCCGCCGGCGCCGACGACCGACTGGCCGAACCGGGCGGGCTCCATCTTCTGGACCAGCCGAAACAGCTCGCTGCGATCCTCGGAGCTCATCCGCCACGGCATCGCCTTCGAGTCGCCGATCAGCGCCAGCAATCGCTTGCGCTCGACCGGCGTCAGGAGGTCGTAGTGGCGCTTGGCCTGGACCGCGGCTTGGGCCAGCAGCATCAAGCGGCCGACGGGCATCGCCTTGGCGGCGCGGCGAATCATCGGTGGCGTGCTCCGGTCGGCATCGGCAGGCAGCCTACCGGCAGCCCCGCCCGGCCCCGCCGCCGGCGGGGCGTCGAGGCGGTCATCCGCGGGGCCGTCGCAGCGGCCGCCAGAACCACACGCCGAGGCGCACGCTCCGCGCGGCCCGTGCCTTGCCGAGGATGCGGCGGACCTCGGCCCGCTCCGGCGAGCTCACTTTCGAGGGCATCCCCTTCGAGGCCCGGACGATGCGCAGCAGCTCCCGGCGCTCGCCGGACTCCAGGCGGGTGTAGCTGCGGCGCAGGCTCAGCACGGCCTCGGACAGCAGCAACAACCGGCCGAACGGCGTGAATCGGTAGAACAGCCAGCGGATCGGGAACAGCAGGGCGCCCATCAGGACTCCTGTTCCCCGAGGACCCGGTGGGCATCCGCGATCTCGAACCGGCCGTCGTACAGGGCCCGTCCCACGATCACACCGGCCAGGGTGGGCTCGCCGAGGGCGGCCAAGGCCTGAAGGTCCTTGAGGGTCCCGACGCCGCCGGAGTAGATCAGCTCGCCCCGCACCGCCTTGGCCGCCTCGCGGGCCTGCTCGATCCCCGGGCCGGCGAGCATCCCGTCGACCTCGACGGGCGTGAAGACGAAGCGGCGCACCCCCCGGTCGACCATGGCTTCGATCAGCTCGACAGCCGTCATCTCGGTGGCCTCGGTCCAGCCGCTGACCGCCACCTTGCCCTGGCGGGCGTCCACCGAGGCGACGATCGCGTCGCCGTGGCGCTCGACTGCCCGGGCCATCAGCTCCGGATCCTCGTAAGCCTTGGTTCCGATGATCGCGCGGGCGGCCCCGGCCTCCAGGACCGCGTCGATGGCGTGCGCGTCGCGGATGCCGCCTCCCACCTGCACGGGCACCCCGCCTTCGGCGGCAATGCGGCGCACGTGCTCGAGGTTGGCCGGCCGGCCCTCGCGCGCGCCGTCGAGGTCGACGACGTGCAGGACGCGCGCTCCCTGGCGCACCCAGCGCAGGGCAGCCTCGAGCGGGTCAGCGTCGAAGACGGTCTCGCGGTCGTAGTCGCCCTGCACCAGCCGCACGGCGTGGCCGTCGCGGATGTCGATCGCCGGGTAGAGGATCACGCGGGAGCCGGGGCGCCGCACAGCGCCACGAAGTTGCGCAGCAGGGCGAGGCCGGCGGAGCTGGACTTCTCGGGGTGGAACTGCACCCCGTGGACCGGTCCGCGCTGCACGGCGCAACAGAACGGATCGCCGAAGGCGGCCTCGCCGATCGTGTCGGCGGGGTCGGCGGGCTGCACGGCGTAGGAGTGCACGAGGTAGAAGGGCGTGCCGTCGTCGATCCCGTCGGTCAGCGGGGTCGCGCGGGTCCAGCGCACCGGTTCCCAGCCGATGTGGGGCACCTTCAGCCCCGGCGCCTCGAGCCGCCGGACCCAGCCCCCGACGAACCCGAGGCCTTCGTGGCCTCCGTGCTCGTCGGAACCGTCGAACAGCAGCTGCAGGCCGAGGCAGATGCCGAGCAGCGGCCCACCGCTGGCCACACGCTCGGCCAGCGGTGCGGCCAGGCCAAGGCGGTTGACGTGGCGCATCGCCTCCCCGAACGCCCCGACCCCGGGTAGGACCACGCCTGCCGCCTCGGCGATCGTGCGGTGATCGCGGGTGACCTCGACCCGGGCTCCGACGCGCTCCAGGGCCTTGGCGGCCGAGCGCAGGTTGCCCATCCCGTAGTCGACGATGGCGATCTCGGACATGGCGGCAGCGTATCCGGCGCTGGGTGGCCGGCCCGGGCGGGCGACGGCCCTGCGCCCCGTCCCGCCGAGCTCAGGCGGTGAGGGTGCCCTTGGTGCTTGGCACGCCGCTCTCGCCGGGATCGACGGTGGCCGCGACGCGCAGGGCCCGCGCGAACGCCTTGAAGGCGGCCTCGATCATGTGGTGGGCGTTGGAGCCGTAGAGTACCCGGACGTGCAGGGTGAGCTTGGCCGCCCCGGCCACGGCGCGGAAGAACTCCTCGGCGAGGTCGGTGTCGAAGCCCGCGATCGAGGTGGCGGGCAGCTCAGCCTCGAAGACGGTGTGGGCGCGCCCGGAGATGTCGAGCACACACTCGGCCAGCGCTTCGTCCATCGGCACCCGGGCCGCGCCGTAGCGCCCGATGCCGGCGCGGTCGCCCAGCGCCTCGTCGAGGGCCTTGCCAAGACAGATGCCGACGTCCTCGACCGTGTGGTGGCCGCCGGTGTCGAGGTCGCCGTCGGCGCTGACCTGCAGCCCGAGCCGGCCGTGGCGGGCGAGCAGGTCGAGCATGTGGTCGAGGAAGCCGATGCCGGTCTGCACAGCGCTCTCGCCGCCGTCGAGGTCGAGGCTCAGGCGGATGTCGGTCTCGTTGGTGGTGCGGGTGATCGATGCGGTTCGGCTCACGACCGTTCCTCCGCTGACTCGCCGTGGACGGGAAGGCCCTCCGCCCGCGCCAGGGTCCCGACGATCGGGGCCAGCGCCCGGGCGGCCGAGCCCGGCAAGGATACGACCGACTGTCGGCGGCGAAACGTCCCCGGGCCCAGCGGACCGCTGAACCGGGCGGCGCCGCCGGTGGGCAGCACGTGGTTGGAACCGGCCGCGTAGTCGCCGAAGGCCGTCCCCGAGCAGTTGCCGGCGAACACGCAACCGGCCGTGGTGGCCTCCACGGCCCGCGCCTCGGCTGCGGCCCCCATGAGCTGCAGGTGCTCGGGGGCCAGGGCGTTGGCCAGGTCCAGCGCCGCGCCGATGTCGGGCACCTCGACTAGCAGGGTCGGGGCGCCGGTGATCGACGGCCGGTCGAAGCCGGTGAGGTGGTCGGCCACCTCGTCGAGCAGCGAGGCGTCGTCGGAGGCGGCGACGAGGAGGCTGTCGGGGCCGTGCTCGGCCTGCGCGGCGAGGTCGAGCGCCGCGAGGCGCGCTTCGGCGCCGCCGGTGAGGACGGTGAGCAGCTCGGAGGGACCGGCGATGCCGTCGATGCCGACCTGGCCGACGAGCTGGCGCTTGGCCTCGGTGACGAACCGGTTGCCCGGGCCGGCGATCACGTCGACCGCCGGAACCGTCTCGGTGCCTAGGGCGAGGGCGGCGATCGCCTGGGCGCCGCCCATGGCGTAGACCTCCTCGATCCCGGCGATGGCGCACGCGGCGAGGACCACCGGGTGCGGCAGGCCGCTTTCCGAGGGGGGCGAGGTCACCGCGACCTGACCGACGCCCGCCGCCAGGGCGGGGATCGCGGCCATGAGCACCGACGACGGGTAGGCGGCCCGCCCGCCGGGCGCGTACACCGCGGCGCGGCCGACGGCCACCTCGCGGACGGTCACACCGTGGCCCTGGGGCAGCTCGACGGTCGTCGGCTCGGTCGCGATCTGCGCCTCGGCGACGGCGCGGATGTTGGCGGCGGCCAGCTCGAGCGCCTCGGCGACCGAGGGGTCGAGGGCGCTCAGGGCCCGACCGGGCTCCGAGCGTGGCACGGCGATGCGCTCGGTGGCGTAGGTGTCGTAGCGACGGCTGAGTTCGCGGACCGCGTCGTCTCCGCGGGCCCGGATCTGCGCGATGACGTCGGTGACCGTAGGCGCGACGGATGCCGGCTCGGAGACCTGACCTCGCAGGCCGGCGGCCATGGTGGCGGCGTCCTCGCCGTCCCAGCGGATCCGCCGGGGCAGCGGCCGGCTCTCGCCGGGGGTGCTCATGGGCCGGTGGGGCCGGGGGTCGCGGAGTCCAGCGCACCGATGAGCTCGTCGAGCTCGGTGCTGCGCAGCCGGTAGGCGACGCGGTTGACGACCAGCCGGGCGGTGCTGTCGAGGATGTGCTCGCGCACCTCCAGGCCGTTCTCGACAAGGGTGCGGCCGGTCTGGGTGAGGTCGACGATTGCGTCGGCCAGGCCGGCCAGGGGTGCGAGCTCGACCGACCCCTTGACCTCGATCACCTCGGCCCGCCGGCCGGTCGATTCGAAGTAGTCGCCGGCGATCCGGGGGTACTTCGTCCCGATCCGCACCACGCCGAGCCGGCGCTCGATCTCGTCGAGGTCGGGAGCGTCGGCTGGGCTGGCCAGGACCATCTGGGTGCCGCCGAAGCCGAGGTCCGCCACCTCGTAGAACACCCGGTCGGCCTGCTCCATCAGCACGTCTTTGCCCGTGATCCCGGCGTGGGCGGCGCCCGCCTCCACGTAGGTGGGCACGTCGGAGGGGCGCATGGTGACCAGGGTCAGGCCGGGAAGCGTGAACACCAGCGAGCGGGAGTCGCCCCGCGGCTCGGAGGTATCGAACCCGGCGGCGTCGAGGACGTCGAGCGACTCGTCGAGCAGCGCCCCGCGCGGGACCGCGAGCTTGAGCGGACCGTCGCTGGCCTCGCCGACGGCCGAGGCTCGCGGCTTGGAAGGCTGGGGCGAGGGGTCGCTCACGACGCATGCTCCCCGGCGGTCCGCAGCCGCTCTTCTTCGACGGCGGCGACGTGCAGGCGGTCGAGCTGCAGGGCAAAGCCGGCCGCGGGCATCGGGTGCCCGAAGCGGCCGAGTAGCTCGTCGTAGCGGCCGCCGCCCCCTAGCACATGGCCGATGGCGGGGTCGTAGACCTCGAGGATCGCGCCGGAGTAGTAGCCGAGGTCGCGCAGGAGCCCGAGGTCGATGATGATCCGGTCGCTCACGCCTCGGCGGTCGAGGGCCTCGAGCGTCGTCTTGAGCCGCTCGAGTGCCCGGTCGACGGCCGGCACCCCGGTCGCGCGCGCCTGGTCGAGCAACTCCGCCCCGCCTCGCAGTCGCGGCAGCCGGGTCAGCGCCTCGCACTCGGCGTCGCCGATGTCCAGGGCTGCGACCTCGCGTTCGAGGCCGACGAAGTCGTGCATGACCAGCCGCGACAGGACGCGGTCGCGCGCCTCGCCACCCACCTGGACGTCATCGAGCAGCGAGCGGAACAGGTCGGCGTCGCCGAGCCCGATCCGGGCACGGCGCAGGCCGGCCGCATCCAGCGCGGCGACGAGCACGTCGACGACCTCGGCCGTCCCCTCGGGCGCGGGCGCCCCGAGCAGCTCCACGCCGATCTGGGTGAACTCGCGCTGCTGGCCGCGCTGGGGGCGGATCATGCGCATCGCCGCCGCCGAGTAGCACAGCCGCAGCGGCTGCTCGGCGTCGTCGTAGCGGCTGGCGACCAGCCGGGCGATCGGCACGGTCATGTCCGTGCGGACCGAAAGCACCGCACCGTCGGGGTCGAACAGTTTGTAGGCGGCGGCCGCCACCTGGGACGAGCCTCGCGCCAGCACCTCCTCGTACTCGATGGTCGGCGTGGAGACCAGGCCGTAGCCACGCTCGTCGAAGACGTCGAGGATCGCGTTCTCGAGGTGGCGCAGCTCGCGCATCTCCTCGGGCAGCACGTCGCGCGTGCCGGGCGGGATCGGGTGGATCACGGCGACCGTCCTGTCAGGCGGCGACGGGCGCCGGCGACACGCGCTCGATCCGGGCGCCCAAGACCCGGAGACGCTCGTCGATGCGCTCGTAGCCACGGTCGATCTGCCGGATGTTGCCGATCTCCGAGCGGCCTTCGGCCGCGAGCGCCGCGATCAGCATCGCCATGCCGGCGCGGATGTCGGGGCTCTCCAGACGGGCGCCGTGCAGGCGCGAGGGCCCGCTGACGATGGCCCGGTGCGGGTCGCACAAGGTGATCCGGGCGCCCATGGCCACGAGCTTGTCCACGAAGAACAGGCGGTTCTCGAACATCTTCTCGAAGATCAGCACCGTGCCCGAGGCCTGCGTGGCCAAGGCGAGCGCGATCGAGGTGAGGTCGGCCGGGAAGGCGGGCCACGGACCGTCGTCGATCTTGGAGATGGCGTCGCCCATGTCGTCGCGGATCGTCAGCCGCTGGTCCGGGGGAACGAGCACATCGTGACCCTCGATCATGCACTGCAGGCCTAGGCGCCGGAAGTTGCGCCGGATCGAGTGCAGGTCGGTGGGCTCGACGCCACGGATCCGCAGCTCGCCACCGGTCACCGCGGCCAGGGCCATGAAGCTGGCTACCTCGATGTGATCGGGGCCGACGGTGTGGTCGGTGCCCGAGAGCTTGTCGCGCCCGTGGACGGTCATGACGTTGGAGCCGATCCCGTCGATCTTCGCCCCCATGCCCACGAGCATGCGGGCAAGGTCCTGGACGTGCGGTTCGCTGGCGGCGTTCTCGATCGTCGTGGGTCCCGGCGTCAGGGCGGCGGCCATCAGGGCGTTCTCGGTGCCCATCACCGATGGCTCGTCCATGAAGATCCGGCAGGCGTTCAACCCATCGGGGGCGAGGATCCGCATCTCCAGGTCGCCCTCCACGCGGGCGCCGAGGTCGATGAAGGCATCGAGGTGCGGGTCGAGACGACGGCGGCCGATGGTGTCGCCGCCAGGCGGGGCGACCACGACCTCGCCGAGGCGGGCCAGCAACGGGCCGGCGACAAGGAACGACGCGCGGATCTGGGCCGAGATGTCGGCGTCCGGCGCGGACGTCACGTCAGCTGCCCGCAGCCGGATCGAGTGGCCGCTCTGCCATTCGGTCTCGACGCCGAGGCCTTCGAGCAGCGAGACCATCGCATCGACGTCCCGGATCCGGGGGACGTTGCGCAGGACGACGTCCTCCTCGGTGAGCAGGCACGCTGCGAGAAGGGGAAGGGCCGCGTTCTTGTTGCCCGCCGGGACGATCTCGCCGGACAGGGGGCGGCCACCGTGAATGACGAAGGATTCCATGCGGGGGCGGGCTGAGGCGGGCGTACTGTAACAACCGCTCTGGAGGCCTGGAGCCGGGCTTGGGGAGGCGGGCACGTCGAGCACGGACATTTCCCCTGTTTTCGCGCGCACCCTGCTCGTCCCTGCCTGGGCGCCCGCGTCGCCTACGGGCACTGCGCCTGGGATCTACGGCGCCCAGCGCCCCCCGGCGTTGGCCCACGCGGCCAGGTGCTCGACCGAGCAGAAGTCGTCGGGGATGCGGTACTCGCCGCGGTGGCGGACGAGCAGCACGCCGATCTCGGGGTCCACGGGGTCGCCGCAGTGGGCGCACGGCCCGGGCTCGTGACCGGTCACGGCCGAGTCGCCGCGCTCGCCGGCTTCCCAGTGGGCCCGCCGCATCTGCCACGGCACGATGTGTTCGAGGCGGCAGAAGACGGCGCGGCGCGCGCCCGCCGGTTCGTAGGCGCGCCAGCCGTCGTGGAGCTCGACGGCCTCGTCGCACCAGGTGCAGCGCTCGCCGGTCACCGCCCGGCTCCCCGGCCGCAGGGCCGAGGGTTCACGTTTCGACCTGGACCCGGTGTGGAACGGAATGGGTCATGGCGGAGCTGAGAATAGTCGTGCTGGAGGGAGACGAAACGGGGCAGGAGCTGCTCGAGCAGAGCCTGCGGCTGCTCGACCCCCAAGTCGTGAACGTCGACGTCGAGCTGCTGCGGTACGACCTGTCGCTCGACAACCGCCGCGCAACCGACAACGACGTCATCCGTGAGGCCTCGGAGAAGATGGTCGAGACCGGGTTCGGCATCAAGGCCGCCACGGTCACGCCCGAGGGCGAAGACGACGTCGGCAGCCCCAACCGGATCCTGCGCGAGGCCGTCGACGGCAAGGTGATCATCCGCACGGGCCGCCGCATCCCGGGCGTCAACCCCATCGCGGGCCTGCACGCGCCGATCGCCGTCTGCCGCATGGCCGTCCAGGACGCTTACGGCGCCGAGCAGTGGCGCGAGGACACCGACGACGGCGACGAGGTCGCCTACCGCACGGAGAAGATCACCCGCTCGATCTGCCGCGCCGTCGCCGAGTACGCTTTCCGCACCGCCGAGCGCCGCCAGGCCCGCGTCTACGGCGGGCCCAAGTGGACCGTGAGCCCCGTCTACGAAGGCATGCTCAAGGAGGAGATGGACGACGCCGCCGAGCGGTACCCGGACGTCGACTACGAGCCCGTGCTGATCGACGCGACCTACGCCGGTCTGATTTCGGGCGTGGGCGACACGCCGCTGGTGATCCCGGCGCTCAACCGGGACGGCGACTGCCTCTCGGACATGGTGCTGCCCATGTACGGCTCGATCGCCGGCGCCGAATCGGTGCTGCTGTCGCTCGACGACGACCTCAACACGACGGTCGCCATGTCCGAGGCGCCCCACGGCACCGCCCCGACGCTGGAGGGCAAGGACATCGCGAACCCGATGGCCATGATCCTCGCCTCGGCCGCCGTGCTGCACTACGCGGCCCGGCAGGACATCGAGGGCGCCGACGAGGCGTCGCGTGCCATCTACGAATCGGTCTTCGAGGCCACCGCGGCCGGGACCCGTACGCCCGACCTCGGCGGCGACGCAACCTCCAGCGGTTTCACCGACGACGTGATCTCCAGGGTCGACCAGAAGGTCGACGCCTGGCAGAGCCTCGGCTCGAGCACCTGAGCCGGGTCCGCCCGACGGCACACGGGCCGCATGCCCAGTGCCGACCGCGCTCAGTTGCCGATCGGCGTGGCCCCACCCTCGGAGGTGATGTCGATCGGGCCGGAAACGCCCTCGTAGTCGACGTCGTCGCCGTTGCGTAGAGCCTGGACCGCGTCCGAGAGACCCTCGGGAGTGATCTTGACCCCTGGGGGCCCGCTCACGGCGCCGATACGCTGCGCGATCTGATCGCCGTCGGACGAGCCCGCGTCGATCGCGGCCAGCCCGCACAGGACGGCGGCGTCGAAGGCTTCCTGGTCGAACGGCGCCCGCTGCTTGGTCCCCGGAGCGTCTTCGTAGACATCAGCGAAAAATGCGGTGGCGCTCGAGAACTCCGGGCCGGTCGGCTCGGTACCCGTCGCGCTTGCGGCGTCCTCTGAAGAATCGGCCGGGGCGATCCCGAACGCGAGCTTTCCCCCCTGGGAGCCGAGGTCACCCTCCTGGGTGGCCGGCGACACGATCGGCACCTTGCGTTCGCTGAGCACGGAGTCGACCGCCGAGACGGCTGAGGAGCTCCACGGCCCCACGATGCAGGTAGCGCCGTCGCGGGTGAGCTTCTTCACGGCGGCCACGGCACCCGAGTCCGTCGACTCGGTGTCGACGGTCTGCGTGGTGATGGTGATGTTGGCCGCGGCGTCGCCGAGCACGGCGCTCAGCCGGTCCTGCGCGAGGCCGACCGCCTTATCGCCTGCAATACCAAGCCTGGAGAGATCGCCCGTGGTGGGGGCCGCCACACCGATGCGCAGGTCGAAGGAGGCACCGACGGCGGGGCTCTGTTTGCCGGTGGTCACCGTCTGCGTATCGCTTCCGCCACACGCGACGAGCACCAGGCTCGAAAGCATGGCCCCCACGGTCGCAAGACCCGATCGCTGAACGCCCGTCACCACGCCTCCTCGGTCTCAAATATCGCTTGCCACGGCCGCTTTGGCTACTGCGCGGCTCGCGCTCTATCCCCCGTATACCACCGGGGACGCCGGACGCAACGTCCGATACCCATCACGGCAGGTTGGGCTCTGTCGGGGCGAGCCTAGTGCCTTGAGGGGTCGCCGGGCGCAGGGTGTCGCCCGAGCCCCTCGCGGACGTGCTCGGGCAGCGGCGCCTTGGACCGCTGGGCCGGGTCGATGCACACGTACCGGATCGAGGCCTCGGTGCACCGCCGGCCCCCCACCTCGGCGATGAAGCCCAGCGTGAACGAGGTCGTTCCGAGGTGCGCGAGGCCGACATCGATGTCCAGCAGGTCGTCGAATCGCGCGGCCGACCGGTAGTCGATCTCGGAGTGGACGACGGCGAGGTCCACGCCGCTGGCTGTCAGCTCGGTGTAGGGACCGATCGCCCCGCGCCACATCTCGGTCATGGCCACGTCGAACAGGCCGAGGTACCGCGGGTAGGCCAGGACCCCCTGGGGGTCGCACTCCAGGTAGCGGATCCGGATGGTGTGGCGGTAGGGCTCGGCCACGTCAGGCGATGGGCCCGGCGGGTTCGGAAACGTCGGAGACCCGCCGCCACTCGGCGATCTTCCCGCCGGTGATGACAAACGTCGTCTTGGCCACGCCACCGACGCCCTGGCCGCAGGCCCCTCCGGGGCGGTCGGTGAGCTCGAAGGTGGCGGTGATGAACTTGTCCGATGCCGCCGTGTCGGTGAGCTTCGCCCCGCACGGCAGCGAGGCGTTGAAGGCGCGCACGTCGTCTTCGGAGCGCAGCTTTACTGCGGGAGGCCCGTTCTCGGCGATGCTCGGAACGGCGAAGTAGGTGCTGGCCTTCTCGACGTCCCCGGCGCGCAGGGCATCCGACCAGTCGCGGATCACCTGTTCGTCGGCACCCAGGGCCGGATCCGTGCCGGTGCCGGCCTCGGTGCCGGTGCCGGCCTCGGTGCCGGTGCCGTCGGCTCCCTCGTCCGTCCCGCAGCCGGCGACGAGCGCCAGGACGACGAGCAGGGCGAGCAGCAGCGGACGGCGGGCCATCGGGCCATGATCGCAGCAGCAACCCCGGGGCGATCCGGCCGCCGAATGCGACAAGACGTCGCTCGGAACCGCGTGGGTCCAAAAGAGTTGCGGGATCGGTCCCGGTAGACGAACATATGTTCGGTGATCGTCTGCGTTCTCCTTCCCCGCTTCGAGCTCGTCGTCGCCACGGCGCAGCGGCGCGAGCTGCTGGGCCACCCCACCGTCCTGGCCCCGGCCCCGGGCGCCGAACAGCTGCTCGGCGAGGTCTCCGGCGCCGCCGAGGCCTTCGGCGTGCGCAAGGGGATGCGCCTGGGCGAGGCGCTGGCCCGCTGCCCGGAGCTGACGCTCGTCCCACCCGACCCCCAGCGGGCCCAGCAGGCCTGGGAGCAGGCCCTGCAACGGCTGGAGAACACCGGGGCCGCCGTGGAGCCCGGGCAGCCGGGCGAGGCGTTGTTTGCCGCCGACGGCCTGCGTGGACTCGCCGACGGCACGCTGGAGGGGGTGCTGCGCCGCACCCGCGCCGCATTGGGGGTACCCACGCGGCTGGGCGCCGGGCCGACGCGATTCTGCGCCCGCGCGGCCGCCGACCGCCGCGGCCGGGCCGGCAGCCGCCACGCCACGACACCCCGTCGCGACACGGTGATCGTCGCCGAGCCCGACGCCCGGGCCTTCCTGGCGCCCCTGCCCATCGGCCTGCTGCACACCCGCCCCGAGCTGCGCGACCTGCCCAACGAGCTCGAGCGACTGGGCGCCGCCACGCTCGGCGCCCTGGCCGCGCTGCCCGACTCCTCGGTGGCCGACCGCTTCGGACGGGCCGGCCAGCTCGCCCTGGCCCTGGCCCGGGGCCGTGACACCGCCCTGGCGCCCCGCTCGCCGGTCGAGACGCTCGGCGAGCGCCTGGAGCTGCCCGAGGACTCCTCGGGGTTCCAGCTCGAGCGGGTCCTGGGGCTGCTCGTCGACCGCCTGCTCGCCCGCCCCGAGCGCCGTGAGCGGACGCTGCGGCGGTTGCGGATGTCGGCGGTGCTGGTCGAGGGCGGCACCTGGCTACGCGAGGCCCCGCTGCGCGAGGCGAGCGCCGACGGCCAGCGCCTGCGCCTGGCCCTGGCCCCGCGGCTGGTCGAGCTGCCCTCCCCCGCCCGCGCCCTGGGCCTGGAAGCACTGGCCTTCGGACCGCCCGCCCAGGCCCAGCTCAGCCTCGTGCGTGACCGGGCCGAACAGCGCCAGGCCCGGATCGCCGAGGCGGCCCGCCAGGCGCGGGCAGCCGCGGGGCCCGACGCCGTGCTACGCCTGGTCGAGGTCGACCCGGAGTCCCGGGTGCCGGAACGGCGAGCCGTTCTGAGCCCCTACACCCGGCCGGGCGACGGAGGCCGGGGCGCATGAACGACGCCCCGGACAGGGCATGACGCCGCCCGCCCGTCGCCTGCACGCTCCCCGGCCGGTCGGGGTCGACGCCGGGCCGGGCCGGGCACCGCGCCGGGTCGACGGGCGGACGGTCGAGGGCGTGCGCGAGCAGTGGCTGGTCGAGGACCGCTGGTGGACCGAGCAGCCGCTGCGCCGCCACTACTTCGAGCTGGTCCTCGACGGAGGCCGGATCACCGTCGTGTTCTGCGATCTGCTGACCAGGCGTTGGTACACGCAGCGGGCCTGAGTACCGTCTGCGCATGACCCGAGCCCGCCTGTCCCCCACGCCCCGCTCCCTGCTGCTCGCCGTGGCCCTCGTCGTGGCCCTCGTCGTCGCCGGATGCGGCGGCAAGTCCACGCCGGAGGCCGAGAAGGCACAGACCGGGGAGGGCGCCGGTATCCAGCAGATCGACACCACGGGATCCGCCGACGACCGCTTCCCCACGCTTGTCGAAGCCGAGGCGACCGAAGCCGACGAGGGCCGCTACGACTTCGACGTCACGATCTCTTCACCGTATGACTCACCCGAGCGCTACGCCGACGGATGGCGGGTTCTCGATCCCGACGGCGAGGAGCTCGGCGCCCACGAGCTCGCCCACGACCACGCAGACGAGCAGCCGTTCACCCGCACCCAGCGTGGCGTCGAGATCCCGGACGACCTGCAGTTCGTGCAGATCGAGGGCCACGACCTCGAGAACGGCTACGGCGGCGACCGCCTCGACGTCGAGCTGCCCGGCCGGTAGCCGGCCGGGTCAGCAGGCCCTGCGCGCGACCGGTTCCGGTCGCGCCTACTCCTGGCCGCCCTCTGGCTCGGCCGTGTCGCGGTGCACCAGCGCGGTGACGAACGGCGCGGCGGCGACGCGGTAGTAGGTCCGGCCCTGACGTTGTTCATCGGCGGCGACGATGCGATCGGCGACGACCGCCTGCGCGAGGCCGACGAGCATGCAGCCCCCGGCGATCCGCAGCCCGGCGTCCCACCCGGCCAGCTCGCTGCCGGGAAGTCCCGTGGCGGGAATGCCCTTGACGAACGAAAGTGTCAGCGCGGCCAGAATCAGCGGCAGCTGCCACAGCGGCGTCGGGTCGCCGGTCAGCGTCTGGCCCTTGACCGCGCGGATGCTGTCGGCCATATCGCTGCGTACCGAGCGCGGCAGCAGGGCGGCCAGCAGGACCACCACGACCGCGAGCTGCGCGGCGGTGTTCAGTGGCCAGCGCCGCGTCTGCTCATCGGCCCGCAGAAGGATTGCCGCGTCGACGGCCCCGCATGCCACGAGGGCGAGCCCCTCGATGCGCAGTCGCTGTCGGTAGGTCGGACCCACGGCGGCGAGTCTATGCGCGGGGGATGCCCGGTGCGCCGTTCAGATCAGTCTTCGTCGGGAGCGACGACCGCGATGACGCCGCCGATCAGCAGCCCGACGAGAGCGGCGAGTCCCGTGCCGGCCACCAGACCGAGTTCGAGCAGCTCGGCCACGACCAGCGTTGCGATCATCGCCACGCCGATGACGACGTAGACGACAGTGGAGTGGCCGGTGAGCGACACGGCACGGAGCATAGGCCGAGCGCCACGCGGTTTGACGCCGCTCGCTGAACGATCTGCGGCCCATGGCACCGAGAATCGTTCAGCGAACGGGTGGGCCCGGCGGTCGATGCGCTCGCTGAACGGTTCGCCGGGCCAGGGTGCGGTAAATCGTTCAGCGAACGATGTGGGGTGGCCGGCGGCAGGGGCGCGTCTACTAGGTTGCGGCGCGTGACCGACCGCGCCGACAACGTCCCCGCCGCCTCCCGCTCGGGCGCCGACGCGGCGCTGGCCTCGGTCGCGGGAATCGAGGGGTGGCTCAGCGACGGCCAGGCCCGCCGGCTGTTCGCAGCCGGGCGCGCCGTGCCCGCCGGGGGCCGCGCGCTGGAGATCGGCAGCTACCGGGGCCGCTCGGCCATCGTGCTCGCCCAGGCGGTCCCCGCCGACGCCGAGGTGGTGGCCGTCGATCCGCACGCCGGCAACGACCGCGGCCCCCAGCAGATCGACGGAACCCCCGACGAGGGCCAAGACGACAACGAGGCGTTCCGGGCCAACCTGCGGCGGACCGGCGTGGCCGACCGGGTCCGCCATGTGCGCCGGCCGTCGACCGATGCCCACGACGCCGTGGAGGGACAGCTGGACCTCCTGTACGTGGACGGCGCCCACCGCTACGTCCCGGCTCGTGACGACATCGCCCACTGGGGCGCCCGGGTGCGCACCGGCGGCACCATGCTCATCCACGACGCCTTCAGCTCTGTCGGCGTGACCGGCGCCCAGGCCCGGCTGCTGCTGGCCTCCCGGCGGTGGCGCTACCTGGGCCGGAGCCGGTCCATGGCCGAGTACCGCCGCGAGGATCTCGGGCTCGCCGCCTCCGTGGGCAGCGCCGTCCGCCAGCTGGCCCAGCTGCCCTGGTTTGCCCGTAACCTCGTGGTCAAGGCCGCCATCGTGGCGGGGCTGGACCCCGTGGCCCGCCTGCTGGGCCACCGCGAGGGGCCCTGGCCCTACTGAGGGCCCGCGCCGCCGCGTCGGAGAGCGCGGTGCGCGATCACCGTCGCGGCGCAGGCGAGGCCGAGCAGGGTCAGCGCAACCACGCCCAGCCAGTGGGCGCCGAGCAGCTCGGTCGCGTAGTTGGCGTTGTAGCCACCGTTGTCGGCCGGCCCGAACAGCAGGTAGACGGCCGGAACCGCCACGCCGAGGACCGCCGCCGCGGCGTAGGTCAGCGCGCGGGGCCCGATGCCCCGCCACAGCACCAGCGCCACCAAGGGTCCCAGCACCGCCCCGGCCCGGAGGCTGAACAGGAGGCCGAGAACCGGTGACGCGAGCAGCCCGGCGGCCAGCCCCTGCCACCACGGCCACCGCCGCATGCCGTTGGCCGTCCGCGGGAGTGCCCGTAGCGGCCGCGGGCGGTCACCGGCAGGGCGCACGACGAGAAACACGAGCAGCGCGAGCGCCCCGAGCCCGCTGACCACGTACCCGGCGGTGGCGGCGCGGTCGGGGCCAAACCGGAAGGACGCCTCAGCGCACCGGTCGACCTTCCACCCGTTCGCGTAGCCGTCGATCGGCACCGGCTCGCCGAGATCGCGGCCGTCGCAGGTGGCCCGCCAGCCTCGGCTGTAGGACTGGCCGAGCACGAGCCAGGCCGGGTCGTCGACCTGCAGGCGCACCCCCTCGCGACTGCCGTCGCCGCCGCTGCCGGCATCGAGCACCCGGCCGGGAGAGGCCGTCACGGCGGCCCGGGCCCGGATGCCTGAGCGCAACCGCATGGTGTCGACGCGCAGCGGTCCCGGCGCCGTCTTCACGCTGGTCCGGCCGGCTCCGAGGCGCAGCTCGTCGCAGGCGCGGGCTTCCAGCGCCCGGCCGGCCTCGAGCTCGGCCACCGAACCCGTGGCGCGCATCCGCACGGTGGCGTCGCCGGCGTTGACGGTCGCGTCGCCGCATCGCGACTCGATCGGCGCGCCGGGCCGTGGGGCCCGGCCCCTCGGTACGCCCGGTCCCGCGATCTCGCCGATCCCCACTGCCCGCCGCTGGCGCACGCGGCCCGGAGCCCCATCCCGGAAGCGCGCGTCGAGGATCTGCAGCCTGAACCGCCTCCCGCGGGCCGCCGTCGGGAGCCGGACCCGACCGCCAGGCCCGACCGTCACGGGACGGCCCTCGGTCCCGTCGACATCCAGGCGCACCCTGGTCGGGACCCGCACCTCCGTGCGCGGCTTCGCGAGCGTCAGGCCGGCGACGCTCTGAGGTTCGGCGGTCGTCCACTGCACCCAGGCGTCGCGCACGCCGGGCACGAACTCTCCGACCCAGCCGCGGCTCCGGTCGCCGTCGAAGGCGGCCGACGCCCGCCGGGCGGGCACCGACTCATACCGCGACGAGGAATCGAACCGTGCCGGGGCATCGGTACCGGCCAGCCGGTCGAGCACGGGGTCGGGCGTCTGGGGGCCCGGCGACAGGCGGGCGTCGATCGCCTCGAAGCGCCGGGCCGCGGGAAGCTCGACGATCCGTTCCATCGCCTGCTCGGGGTCGGCGCGGTCGCGCAGGTCGCCCTCCTGCAGGGCGCCCGCCGGCGAGCCCGTCGAGCGCCAGGGGGCGTAGGCGGTGGCGCGGCGCAGCACGACGCTCAGCGGCACGTCGGCTCCGAGGCGGGGCCCGAGGGCCTGGGCGGCGACGGTCGGCAGCCGCAGCGCCTGACTGGCCCGGATGCCGGGGATCCGGACCTCGGCGAGGCCGCCGGGCGAGCCGCCCTGCGCCGGAGCGGCCGAGGTGGTGATCTCGACACGCAGGCTGCGCGCGTCGCGCAGCCCGAGCCGCAGGCGGTTCCAGCCCGGCTTCACCGTGTGGCGACGGCCGTCGATCTCGACCTCGACCGGGCGCCCGCGGGCGTCGCCGTAGGGCAGCAGCTCGATCTCGGGCACGTCGGTCGGCCGCTCGAACCCGACCTCCCAGGCGATCGGGTCGCCGAAGCGGGTGGTCGGCAGCCAGGCCGTCTCGGGACGTCCGTCGATGGCGGCGAACGGCCCCCGTTCGGCGAACAGCGTCCCCGATGCGGCGAGCGGGGTCGACAGGGAGCGGATGCCGCCGTAGCGGGCGACGGTCTGGGCCTCGGTCCCCGCGTTGGCAAACGGATCGAGCGTGGCGACCTGGGGCGGCAGCTCGGCTTCGGCGTCCAGCGTCCAGCCGGCGTTGGCCCGGATCCGCGACGAGGTGAAGACCTGGCGGCGGTTGGAGTCGGTGAGCACGACCTCGGCGCCGGCCCGGGCCGCCGCGCGGATCTGCTCGGGGGTCCAGTCGGCCGCGTAGTGCAGGGCGCCGCCCGGCAGCGAGCCGAAGGCGGCGAGGTCGACGAGCCCCGCCCCCGAGCCGTCGACGATCGCCCCGCCGCGCCGCGGCTCGAGGCGGACCAGAGGCCGGGCATCGCGGTTGACGAACCGCCGCAGCCGGGGCAGCGCCCGGTCCGGGGCAAGCGAGGGAGCCGCCGCCTGGCGGGTCCGCGACGGCCCGTAGGTCGCATCGGGGTCGGTGAGGCCACCGGCCTCCAGCTCGCCTGCTGCGTCGGCCGGTGGCACCGTTCCCGCCCGGATGCGATCGCGATCGGCGGGCACGAGGATCGATCCGGCGCTGATGAGGTCCAGCAGCGGGCCGAGCTGGCCGTCGAAGGTGCGCTGGTCCTCGACCAGGGCGTCGATGGCCCACAGCAGCTCGGTGGCGCGGAGGTCCGAGTAGGGGACGATGAACCGCTGGGCCACGGGGACGTCGGCCAGCGACCGGAGGATCGGATCGGTCGTCCCGCCCCAGTCGTAGAAGCCGAACAGGGCGCCGGGCAGGACAAGTCCCCGGGTGTCGTTCGCTGCGTCGCCGCGGACATCGTCCGCCGCCCGCTCCCAGTCGGCCGGGACCTCGAAGCCGACCTGACGGTCCACCACCACCCCGCGAGCCATCGGCCACGCCGACAGGGCGACGACCAAGGCCCCCAGGGCCCAGGCGGCGCCGGCCAGCCGCCGGCCGTTGAGGGCAGGCACCCGGCGGCCGATTCTGCGGGCGACCGACCCCCCGGCCCCCGCCCGCAGCTCCGCGACCCCGAGGGCGGCCAGCAGGGCGAGCCCGACGACCAGCAGCGGGCCGGCCTTGTACGTCGTGCGCAGAAATCGCAGCGGCGCCACCTGCTCGTAGATCCCGGTGAGCAGCCCGCGCATCGGACTGCCCTCGGGGAACCCGGCCATCATCGCCAGCAGCCCGACGAGCACCAGGATCAGGGCGAACGGCGCGTACGGGGCGCGGCGGGCAGCCGCGAACCCCAGCAGGCAGGCGACGGGGACCAGCAACGAGGCGACCACGACCAGCGGCGCGAACAGGAAGGTCCCCGCGTCGGAGAAGAACGGAACGAGGCTGCCCGTCGACCCGATCCCCGCGTAGGACAGCCAGAAGCCCAGCCCGCGCAGGCTCTCGGTCACCGAGGTCGTGTGCCAGATCGTCTCGGGCTGCTCGACGTAGGGCAGGAAATCGACACCGTAGGCGGCCTGGACCAGGGCGGGGATCACCCACCAGGCCGAGGTCACCGCGACCAGCGGCACGAGCCGCAGGCCGAACGACACCACCGACCGCCAGGCGATCCCCAGCACCCCGGCCTCGTAGACGATCAGCACCAGCGGCCCGAGCAACACCCAGGCGGTGGTCGCGGCGTTGACCCCACCGCCGGCCGACGTGAGCACCAAGGCGAACACGGCGGGCCACCACCAGCCCCGGGGCGCGGCCAGCGCCCGGTGGGTGGCGAGCAGCAGCCATGGCAATGCGGCCAGCGCCAGCAGGGTGACGCTCGTGCGGTTGGCGAAGGTGACGACGAACGGATTGGCCAGGACCAGCACCCCGGCGACGATGTGCGGCGCGCCGCGCCGGCCGGAGACCAGGGCGTCTACCAGCAGGACCATCCCCCACGCCGTCAGGGCCAGCACCAGCCCGAGCCATAGCCGGTGGACCAGCCACGGGGGCAGGCCCACCCCGTGTCCGGCCGCGAAGACCGGCCCCATCGGCCACAGGTAGCCGCCGTACTGCCCGCCCCACACGGCGCCCAGGCCGAAGGAGTCCGACCACGTCGAGGCCACCTCGCCGAGAAAGCGCAGGGGGTCGACGTGCAGGTCGATCTTGGTGTCCGACGAGGCGAGCCCCGGCCGCTGCAACAGGGCGACCACGAAGGCGGCGGCCCCAAGCGCGAGGGGGATCGCCCCCCGCCGCATCCGGGAGGCCATCAGCGGGAGGATACGACCGCGCCTCGGCCGGCATCGCGGTGGCTCGGGGTCGATCTCTAGCCTCCGGCGTGTGCCCCTCCTGGCCCGGCCCCTCGCGGCGGCCCTGCTCGCCGCGCCCTTTGCCCTCGCGTTCTTCTCCGGGGGCTTCTTCGATGTCCCGCGCCTCGTGGCCGCTGTCGCGACCATGGTGGCGGCCGGGCTGTGCCTGATCGTCTGCCCCCGGCCCCTCCCCCACTCCGCCGGCGGGCTGCTGGTTCTCGGCGGTCTCGCCGCCCTGACCGGGCTGACCATCGCCTCGGTGGGCTGGGCGCCCATCGACGAGGCAGCCTCCGACGACGCCCAGCGGCTGTTGCTCTACCTGGCTGCCGCGGTGGTGGCGGTCGCCGTGTTGCGCGACCGCAGGGCGGCGAGCTGGGTCGGGCCCGCGGTCGTGGCGGGGGTCGCCGTCGTGTGCCTGTACGCGCTCGGAGGCCGGCTGCTGCCCGGCCTGATCGAGCAGAGCACGAGCCTGCGGGCGGGCGGGCGGCTCGAGCAGCCGCTGACCTACTGGAACGCGATGGGCCTGCTCGCCGCCATCGGGCTGATCTTCGGGGCCCGGCTGCTCGGCGACGTCCGGCGGAGCCCGGCGACCGCGGTCCTGGCGGCGGCGTCGTCCCCCGTCCTCGGGGCGGCGCTGTACCTCACGTTCTCCCGCGGCGGGCTCGTGGCGCTGGCGGTGGGCATGGGCCTGTTGATCGCGCTCGTTCGCGAGCGTGGGCAGGCGATCGCGGCGGCGGCCGTGGTCGCCGGCGGGGCGGGCGGAGCCGTCGCCTGTGCGGTGCTCCCGGCGGTGGCCGACCCGGTCGACGCCGCGGCGGACACGATCCGCACCCAGGGGGTGATTGCCACCGGGCTGCTCGCGCTCGTCGTCCTCGGAGCCGCGGTGGCCGGATGGCTGCTGGCCCGGCGCCCGGCGGAGCCACGAACCCGGCCCCTGCCGGGATCGACCCGTGCCTGGCGGCTGGGCACCGCGGCCGTCGTCGTGGCCGGGGTGGTCGGCGCGGGCCTTGCGGCCCAATCCGCCGAGACGGGCAAGCGTGCGGTCGACCCCGCCTTCGGCGCGCAGAACCAGCGCCTGGCCTCGGTCGAGTCCCTGCGCTACAGCTACTGGGAGGTCGCGCTCTCGGCCTTCGCCGAGCACCCGGTGGCCGGCGTGGGCTCGGGCGGCTTCCGCGCCGAGTGGCTACGCGAGCGCCCCGAGCCTGAGCCCGCCGCCGACGCGCACTCCCTCTACCTGGAGACCCTGGCCGAACTCGGCCTCCTCGGCGCGGCGGCCCTGGCCGCGGTGATCGCCGGGATCGTCCTGGCCGGCCGCACGGCGCTGCGCGTCGACCCAGGGCTCGCCGCGGGCCCGCTGGCCGTCCTCGCTGCCTGGGGCACTCACGCCGCCCTGGACTGGGACTGGGAGATGCCGACGCTGGGCCTGCTGGCCCTGATCTGCGCCGGGCTCGTCGTGGCCACGGCGGAGCGGCAACCGGGAACCCCCGACACCTAGAACCCGTCCGGCCGGACGCGCCTGCTCGACTGGAAGATGTGGGCCTCGATGGCCGCCGGATTCGCCATCGCCTTCCCGTTCGCCTTCCTGGCCAACCGCACGCTGATCAAACGCGGCCAAGGCCACGCCCTGGTCCACGAGTCCCACTAACCGCCAGCCGGTCGAACGGCCACCCCAGCCGGTACGCTTTTACCAATGCGTGCGCGGGAAGAATCCTCCGCGGCGCTCGGTGACGGGGCGGGGCCGGGTGACCGCCTGCACATCTGCGTCCTGACCGACCGCGACTGGACCCATCCCCAGGGCGGCGGAACCGGGACCAACCTCTACGGCCAGATCAGTCGCTGGGTGGCGTGGGGTCACCGGGTGTCGGTCATTGCCTGCTCCTACGAGGGGGCCGCGGCGCATGAGCGCTACACCGAGCGCCTCGAGGTCCACCGGGTCGGCGGTCGTTCGACCGTCTTTCCCCGGGCCATCTGGGCCCAGGCGCGCGGCCTGGTCCCCGATCCCGACGTCGTGCTGGAGGTCGTCAACGGCATCACCTTCCTGTCGCCGCTGTGGCTACGAGCGCCGAGCGTCACGCTCGTCCACCACGTCCACCGCGACCACTACGTCCGCGAGATGGGTCCCAAGGGAAAACTCGCCGCTCTGCTCCTGGAGACGCTGCCGCTGCGGCTGCTGTACCGCGACCGGCCATTTCTGACCATCTCGGAGTCCACCCGCGAGCAGCTCGCCGACGAGCACCAGATCGACCCCGACGCCGTCACCGTGTCCTACATCGGCGTCGAGCACGATGCCTACTGGTCGGCGGACAAGAGCCCGGAGCCCACCCTGCTGTACCTCGGGCGCCTGAAGCGCTACAAGCGCATCGAGCACGTTCTCGACTGCCTGGAGGCCGTGCCTGAGGCGACCCTGGACATCGCCGGCGACGGCGACCACCGGTCCGAGCTCGAAGCCGAGATCGACCGCCGGGGCCTCGCCGACCGCGTTCGCATGCACGGCCACGTCACCGAGGACCACAAGCGTGCACTGCTCCAGCGCTCGTGGGTGAACCTGACCGCCTCCTCGGCCGAGGGCTGGTGTTTGTCGGTCATGGAAGCCGCCGCCTGCGGCACGCCCAGCGTGGCACTGGCCATCGGTGGTCTCCCCGAGTCGGTGGTCGACGGCGAGACCGGCCTGCTGGCCGACCACCCCGAGGACCTGGCGGCCCACACCGCGCGCATCGTCCGCGACGACGCACTGCGCGAACGGCTGTCGCGCAACGCGCTGGAGCGCTCGCGGGAGTTCACCTGGGACCGCACGGCCCGCGAGAGCCTGGAGCTGCTGCGCGCAACCGCCCGCAGCGCCGTGCCCGTCTCCCCCGTCGCCGCGCTCGCGCGCTCGGACACCGGACGTGCGGCCGGGATGGCCGGCGCGGTCATGGCGTCGAACGTCATCGCGCTCGCCTTCACAATCGTCTTCGCCCGGTTGCTCGGCGCCGCCGACTACGGCTCGCTGGCCGCCCTGATCTCGAGCTTTCTCATCCTCTCCATCCCCGGCTCGGCCCTGCAGCTCTCGGTCGCCCGCGAGGTCTCCGGGGCCCGCGAGCCCACGGCCGCCGCTGCCGGCATCCACCGCTGGCTGTTCGCCGGGCTGTGGCTGCTCGCGGGGACCGTGGTCGTCTCGATCCCGCTGCGTGAGCCGATCGCCGCCCTGCTGGGAACCAGCGAGCTGCCATGGGCCGCCGCCGCCGCGCTGCCCACCGGAGCGCTGTGGCTGCTGCTCAGCGTCCAGCGAGGGGTGCTGCAAGGCCTCGGCGCGTTCCGGCCCGTCGGCCTGAGCATCGTCGCCGAAGCCGGGCTGCGCCTGGGGTTCGGGCTGGTCCTGGTCGGGATCGGCCTCGGCGCGACCGGAGCGTTCCTGGGAACGACGGCGGCCCTGGTGGCGACCGGGCTCGGACTGACCGGCGTCATCGAGCGCCGGCTCGGAACCCCGGACGGGGGCTCACAGGAGGTCCGGCGCCTGGGCGAGCTGATCGGCCGCGCCGCCGTTCCCCTCGCGGGCCTGGCGCTGATCGCCGTGCTGCAGAACGTCGACGTGATCATCGTCAAGCACCAGGCCAGCGCCGCCGCCGCCGGCTCCTATGCCGCGGCTTCGGTCGCCGCGAAGATGATCATCTGGGTCGCGATCGGCCTCGGCCTGTACCTGCTGCCCGAAGCCACCCGGCGAGCCGGGTCCGGCGAGGACGGCCGCCCCATCTTCGGGCGCACGCTCGCCCTGGTCGCCCTGGTCGCCGTGCCGATGGTCGCCGTGTACGCCGTGGCCGGCGAGCCGCTGCTGCGCGCGGTGTTCGGGCCCGGCCTCACCCAAGCGGCCGGCGCCCTGCCGTGGCTGGGGCTGGCCATGAGCCTGCTCGCCTGCGGCTATCTGTCGGTGCAGTTCCTGCTCGCCCATGGCCGCGCCCAGTTCCTGTGGCTGCTGGGCGTCGCTGCCGCCGCCGAACCCCTGTTGCTGCAAGGCATCGGCTCGGAGCTGACCACGGTCG
The DNA here is from genome assembly GCA_050999155.1 of Solirubrobacterales bacterium. GTDB lineage: Bacteria > Actinomycetota > Thermoleophilia > Solirubrobacterales > 70-9 > JBPCPM01. Next base: position 20,102 of record JBPCPM010000177.1, on the reverse strand, counting down.
CGCAGCTGCTGCTCGTCCTTCAGGCGATCCTCACGGTCGGGCTCGTCGGGCTGGGGCTGCGCAGCCGGCCCCGGCGACTGGCCGGAGCCGCGACATGAGCGCTGCCGCCACCATCGAGCAGTCCGTCGACCAGGCCCTCGGCCGTCCGGCGCTACGCGGCCCCGAGCGGGCTCGCACCCTGTGGCGGCTGTGGCGCAACGAGGTGGCCGAGCCGATTCCCTTCTACTCGCTGATGGCCGCCGAGGCCGCCCGCGACCTTGACCGCCGTCACGGACCCCTGCGCGGCCAGCGGATGGTCGATCTCGGATGCGGCCCGGGCTTCTACACGGCCGCCTTCCGCTCGCTCGGCGCCGAGGTCGTGCCCGTCGACAACTCCGAGGACGAGGCGCGGGCGGCCGGCGGCCCGCCGGAGGGCTTCGTGGCCGCCGACGCCGCGAACCTCGATCTCCCCGACGACTCGATCGACGGCGCCTTCTGCTCGAACCTTCTCGAGCACACACCGGAGACGCCCGCAGTGATCGCCGAGATCGAGCGGATCCTGCGCCCCGGCGGCTGGGGCTACATCTCCTGGACCAACTGGTACTCGCCGTGGGGCGGGCACGACATGAGCCCCTACCACTTCCTCGGCCCCCGCCGAGGGCCGCGGTTGTACGAAAAGCGCCACGGCCCGCCCCGCAAGAACCCCTACGGCGACGGCCTGTGGGCCGTGCACGTCGGGCCGACGATCCGCGAGGTCCGGCGCCGGCCCGGCCTGGAGATCCAGCGGGTCGAGCCCCGCTACTGGCCGTGGGCCCGCGCCATCGCCCGGGTACCCGGGCTGCGCGAGCTGGCCATGTGGAACTGCGTCATCCGCGTGCGAGGACGGTGATGTCGACCGCGCGCCGCTGGGCCGGCTCGCGCGACGCGCAGATCGCGGGGGCGATCGCGGCCGGGGCACTCGTCGTGCGCGTGGTGTGGGTCCTGACGCTCGAGCGGCGCGGCCTGCCCGCGAACGACACGCTCTTCTACCACGTGGTCGGATCGCTGCTGAGCGAGGGGCAGGGCTACGAGCTGCTCGACGGGACCGCGACTGCCCGCTGGCCGCCGGCGTTCACCGCGCTTGTGGGCGGCGTGTACGCGGTCGTGGGCACACACCAGCTGGCCGTGGAGCTCCTCAACGCGGTGCTCGGGGCCGCCGCCGTCGCCGCCCTCTACGCCCTCGCCCGGCACGCCTTCGGGCGGGCGGGCGCCGTCGCCGCCTCGAGCGCCCTGGCCCTGTCGCCGGGCGCGGTGATGTTCACCGACGTGCTGATGCCCGAGACGCTGTACACGCTCATGGTGCTCGGCGTCCTGGGGGCGGCTCTCGCCGTCGATCCCTCACGGCGCCTGGGCGCGCTGGCCATCGGCGGGCTGGTCGGCCTCGCGGCGCTGACGCGAGGAGAAGGCTTTTTGCTCGCGCTGGTACCCCTGGCCGCCTGGTCGACGGGACGACAGTGGCGCGCGCTGCTGGCCCCGGCTGCCCTGCTCGTGGCGGGCGTGGTGCTGGTCGTCGCCCCGTGGACCGTCCGAAACGCCATAGCCCTCGACGCCTTCGTGCCGGTGTCGACCAACGGCGCCCAGACGCTCTGGTCGGGCCACAACCCGACGGCCACCGGGGGCGCCACCTACCCGCGGCCGGAGTTGCTGGCCCCGAGCGCCGGCCTGCGCGGTCCCGCCCGCGAGCTCCGCGACGCCGAGATCCTGCGCGCCGACGCGCTGGAGTGGATGCGCTCCCATCCGGGCCGCGAGCTGGAGCTCATCCCCCGCAAGTTGTGGTTTTTGAACTCCGGTCCCGGTCCGGCCCTGGGCATCTGGCTGGACCCCAACGGGGCCCCGCTGGTCGACGGCGCCGGCACCGCGGCGGTGGCCCAGGACATCGCCTATCCGGCGAACTGGCTGTTGCTGGTGGCCTTCGCCGCCTCGCTGGTGGTCTGCCGTCGGGTCATCCTCGGCTCGGCGGCGGGGCGCGGGGCCCTGGCGCTGCTGGTTGCCGCGGTGCCCCTGTACGGGTTCGTGCTCTACGGCAACTTCCGCTACCGCGTGCCGCTCGAACCGCTGATGATCCTGCTCGCCGCGCCGCTGGCTCAGACCGCGTGGGTCCGCTTCGGGACCGGTCGGCGCGGCCGGACCGCCGGAGCGGAGCCCGGGAGCGCCTGAGTGGCCCGCGATCTCCGGTTTCCCCTCATGGACAGCCTGCGCGGGCTGGCCGCCATGTCCATCGTGCTCTACCACGCCGTCGGCTACGGCAGCGGCCTCGACGGGGTTGCCTTCTTCTCGCCGATCTTCGGCCGTCTGGAGGTCGGCGTCCCGATCTTCTTCGTGATCTCGGGCTTTCTGCTGTACCGGCCGTTCGTGCGAGCCCGGCGCGCCGGCGACACCCGGCCTCGAATCGGGCCCTACGCGTGGCGGCGGGTCCTGCGGATCATCCCCGGGTACTGGGCTGCGCTCACCATCGTCGGTCTGGCACTCGGGTTCTCGTACCTGTTCACCGTCGAGGGCGTCCTGCGCTACTACGGCTTCGCCCAGATGTACACGGTCGACAGCCTCTTCCGGGGGATCGTCCCGGCGTGGACGCTCGGGATCGAGATCGCCTTCTACGCGATCCTCCCCGTGTACGCGATCGCCATCGGGGTCGCCGGCCGGTGGACGGGCCGCCGGTGGTTCATGGCGACCGAGATCGCTGGCCTCGCCGTGCTGTACGTGATCGCAATCAGCTGGCAGATCTCCGCCTACCCCCCCGGCGTCACCACCCGGCAGCTGTGGCTTCCCGGCCAACTCGACCACTTCGCTCTCGGAATGGGCCTGGCCGTGGCCAGCGTGCACTTCCAGGGCGGCGCCCGGATGCCCCGGCCGCTGCGGCTGATCGAGCGGCGCCCCCTCATCGCCTGGCTGGCGGCACTCGGTGCGCTGTTGACGGCCGCCTACGGGCTCGGGTTCACCGGGCTGGCCTTCGAGGCCCCGGCCAGCCTGTTCAGCGCCCTGGCCCTGCACCAGCTCTACGGGATCGTCGCCCTCTCCATGGCGCTGCCGGCAGTGTTCGGCGCCCCGACGCGCGGCGCTGTCCGGCGGTTGCTGGGCCACCCGGCGCTGCTGTGGCTCGGGATGATCTCCTACGGCGTGTACCTGTGGCACGTGCCTGTGCTGCAGTTCGCCTTCGAGCACGAGTACGGCAACTTCCCCGGCATCCACCCCTACATGGAGTGGATCGCGGTGGCCGTGACGGGCGGCGTCACCTTCGGGGCGCTCAGCTGGTACCTGGTGGAGCGGCCGTTCATGCGCCTGCGACGGCTCGTGCCCCGCGAGCGACCCCAGCCCCGCGATCCCGATTTCGACGCGGCCGACGCCGGCCTCGGGTCGCCCACCGCCGCGTCGGGCATGGTCTCTGGCGACCGCCCCGCCCACCCGCCGCTGGGATCCCCTGAAGGGCCCCGTCCCGCGGGCTCCTGATGGCCCGCCGCGGCTACTTCCCCCGGACCGACTCCCTGCGCGGACTGGGCGCCGTCGCCGTACTGATCGTGCACGCGGTGTTCTTCGCCACGGGCGGTCAGGGGAGCACGGTCGAGCAGTACCTCAGCCGCCTCGAGCTCGTGGTGCCGATGTTCTTCATGCTCTCGGCCTTCCTGCTGTTCCGCCCCTTCGTGCTGGCCCACGCCGAGGGCGGGCCCGTGCCGGGGACCGGCGGCTACCTCGCGCGCCGGGGGCTGCGCATCCTGCCCGCCTACTGGGTCGCGCTCACGGTCATCGCGCTGTGGCTGGGCCTCTCGGGCGTGTTCACGCTCGAGGGCATCCCCGTCTACTACGGCTTCCTGCAGCTCTACGGCAGCACCGAGACGCTGCTCGGAGGGATCGCCCAGGCGTGGACCATCTGCGTCGAGGTCTCCTTCTACCTGGCCCTGCCCTTCTACGCGCTCGGCGTCCGGCGCCTGGCCGAGCGCCGGGGGATCCCCTGGTTGCGCGCCCAGCTGCTCGGCCTCGGGGCGCTGGTGGTCATCAGCGAGGCCTACAAGCTGATCGTGCTGCTCAGCGGGGCGCGTGTCGACGCCTCCGCGTTCGAGGGCGTCGGGACGGGTGTGGTGCTGACGCCCGATCCCGTCCTCTCGGCCCTGCCCGCGTCGCTTGACCAGTTCGCCATCGGTATGGCCATGGCAGTCGCGACGGTGGCCTGGCGCGACCGCGACACGCTGCCGGGCGTCATGGGGTTCTTCGACCGGCGCCCCGACGTGGTCTGGGCGGTCGCGATTGTGGCCATCGGCGCCTCGGGGGCCCTGCTCGGCCTGACGGGCAACACGAACCAGCGGATCGGGGCCGAGCAGTTCCTCGGCCGGCACCTGCTCTACACGATCGGGGCGGCCGCGCTGTTGGTCCCGAGCATCTTCGCGACCGCGAGCCACGGGCTCACCGGGCGGATACTCGCGAGCCGCACGCTGCAGTGGCTGGGGATGATCAGCTACGGCTTCTATTTGTGGCACTTCGCCTGGCTCGTCCAGCTCGACCGCTGGGGCTTCGACGGCGTCCCGGGCCTGCCGGCCGAACTGGGCTGGATCCTCGTCGGCGTAGCCGGCGCGCTCGCCTTCGCGTCGGCCAGCTGGTACGGGCTCGAGCGGCCGTTTCTGCGCATCAAGCCGCGGTTCGGTCGCGTGCCGTACTTGAAGACCCCGGCGCCGCCGGCGACCGGCGAGTCCCCGCCACGACGCTCCGAGGCCTAGCCGGTGAACGAGCAGCCGCCCCCCAAGCGGGCCATCGGCCGCCGGGTCGCCTACAACACGCTGACCCAGATGACAGGCAAGGCGGCCGTCTTCGCGATCGCCGCCGCCTCGATCACGATCCTCACCCGGTATCTCGGCCCCGAGGACTACGGCCGGTTCTCACTGGCGCTCGTTTACGTGCAGATGTTTGGCGTGCTCGCCGACGTCGGGCTGTTCACCATCGTGGTGCGCGAGCTGTCACGGAGCCCCGAGCGGGCGCGGGAGCTGGTGGGAAACGCGCTGACCATCCGGCTGCTCTTGTCGGTCGTGGTGGTGGCCGTGGCGGGCCTGATCGGGCTCGCGTTGCCGTACGAGCCCGACGTGCGGCTGGCGATCCTGATCGCGGGCGTGCCGCTGCTGTTCGGCCTGCTGACCTCGTCGCTTACGGCCAAGCTTCAGGCCGACCTGCGAATGGACCGAGCCGCGCTGGCCGAGACGGTCGGGCGGGCCGCCTCCCTGGGCGGGGTGGTCATCGTTGCGGCGCTGGATCTCGGGTTCTTCGCCGCGATCGGGGCGGCCGGGCTGGGCGCGCTCGTCACCCTGCTGGTCACGGTGGCGGTCGTGCGGGGAAGCCTGTCGATCGGATTCCGCGCGGATCTGCGGCTGTGGCGGTGGCTGCTGACCGCCAGCCTGCCCGTCGGGCTCGCGTTGGCCATCAACGAGCTCTATGTCCGAGCCGACACGTTGATGATCTCGCTCTTTCGCCCTATCGGCGACGTCGGGCTCTACGCGCTGTCGTACCGGGTGATCGAGATCATCGGGGTGTTCGGCGGGGTGCTGCTGGGCTCTGTGTTCGCGGTGCTGGCGCGATTCGACCCGGGCGACCAGCGGTTTCGCTCCACCGTCCAGGCCGCCTGGGACGTGTTTACCTGCGCCGCCGTGCCCCTGGGGCTGCTCGGAGCGGTGCTGGCCCCCGGGCTGATCGAGCTGATCGCGGGGTCCGGCTTCGACGGCGCCGCTGGCCCGCTGCGGCTCCTGGTGTTCGCGGCCGGCTTGGGGTTCGTCAACGGCGTGCTGGGTTACGCGCTGATCGCCGCCGAGCTGCAACGCCGCGCCCTGTGGCTCAACGTCGCAGGGCTCGTGGTCAACGTCGGACTGAACCTCGCCTTGATCCCGGCGTTCGGGATCGTGGCGGCGGCCGCGGTCACGGTCGGGTCGGAGGGGCTGGTCCTGGTCGGAGGGCTCGTGGTGACCCGGCGGCTGCTGGGGTTCGTGCCGAGCCCGCGGGTGCTGCTGCCGGCGCTGGCCGTCGGCGTCCCGGTGGCCGTCGCGGCCTGGGTGCTGCGCGATGCGCCGGTTCTCGCCGTCGGCACGGGGGCGGGGCTGGTCTACGTGGCGGGTTTGTACGCGATCAGTGCCCGCGCCCGGGAGCTGGTCGCGATGGGTCGCGGATGACGACTCGCGGCGGACGGCAAGACGATCAGCGACGCGCGGTGGCGGCCGCGGGGTTCAGGGCCTCCAGCCGCTCGCGGGCCTGGGCCGAGCGCTGGGGGTCCGACCGTGCGGTGGCCGAGGCCAGCAACGCCCAGGCCTCGGAGTTCTCCGGCTCGCGTTCGACCGCCCGCTCGATCAGCGCCACGCCCTCCTCCGGGCGCCCGGCGAGGACGAACAGGGCGCCACGCAGGCGCTGCGGCGAGGGATCCAGCGCCCAGCGGTTGGACTCGACGAGCAGCCGGTCGGCTTCGGCGACAGCGGCGGGGTCAAGCCCTCCCGGCTTCTGGATCAGCTCCTGCGCGTCGGCGATCCGTCGTGCGTCGTGGAGACCGCCAAGCAGCCATACGGCGCCGGCGAGGGCGACGAGCCCGAGCAGGATCGCGATCGGGGAGCGGCCGAGGATGCGCACGGTCTCAATGATGACTCAGCGGGGAACCAGCAGCTCGTAGTCGCCGTGGCGCTCGACCGGACGGTAGGCCTGCCGGAGGTAGTCGTCGAGGATCGTCACCCCGTTGGAGTCAGCCGAGCCGTTGGGCTCACGCGAGACGGCCGGCGGCGAATCCCAGCGCACGATCACGCGCGGCCGCGCGGCCCGGAGGTCACCGACGATCGCGCGCTGGACCGGCGCCGTCGTGACCACTCCCGGCTGCATCACGTGGTAGCCGGTCGGGTTGGGCCGATCGGCGAGCACGAAGACCAACGGGTTGCCGACCCGCACGATGTCGTGGCGGGGGTTGGCGACCCAGATCGGCTGGCCCGCAGGCACGCGGTCGCGGATCGCCCTGACCGTCTTCTCGAGGGCGCGTGTCTCCGGGGGGGGGGGCCGCACCCCGTCGGCCACATCGAAGTCGATCCGGTCTCGGTCGGGGCCGGAGAGCAACGCGACCCGCTGACGATCGAGACCGTGGACGGCGATCAGGCCGAGGACAACGGCGAGGGCGACGCCACCGACCCGGGGACCGGTCGACCACGCTCGCCAGCCGGTCACCGCCAGCAGGACCGCCAGCGGGACGGCGAGCAGCACGAGGTGAAACTCGTCGGTGCGGGCCAGCAGGTAGGCCAGGCCGGCCACCACGGGCGGACCCAGGGCGATCAGCGGGACGGTCGGAGGCAACGCCACCCGGTCGCCGACCCCCCGCCCGCCGCGGCGGGCGACCCAGGAGGTCCAGGCGACGACCCCGGCGCACAGGACGAACCCCACGACGAGCACCAGCGGGGCGTAGAAGACCAGCAAGGGGTTGGGATCCAATCCGCCCGTGTAGGACAGGGGAAACGGCAGGCGCTGCAGGCCCTGGTCGTGGAAGGCAAACCCGGCGGTCTGGTCCCACACGGCAGACGGTCCGGCCGCGACGACGAAGGGCAGGGTGGCCAGGACGGCGACAGCGAAGGCCGCTCCGAGCGCCGTAAGCGCAGGACCGCCGCCCGGTGGCCTTCCGGGGGCACGATCCGGCTCGGTCGGCTGCTCGGGCGCCGCCACCCCCGCCGCGAGGACGATGCCGGCGATCGACGCGAGCCCGAAATCCGGCCGGAAGGCGAAGGCCAGGCCCGCCATCGCTCCGGCCACGACCGGCCGTCGGCCCACGGCCAGACACGCCCCGAGCAACAGGGCCAGTGCCGGCGCGTTGGGATTTGGGATCAGCGGCGAGGCCAGCGCGCCGGCCACGGCCACGGCCGCCGCCAGCGCCCAGCCGGTCCCCGCGTAGCGGCCCACGAACCGGAAGGCGGCGAGCGTGGTCAGGCCGGCGATCAGCACGTGGATGATCCGCCACCACAGCAGCGAGGGCCCGAGCACCTTGGCCGGCAGGGCAAGCAGCAGCGGCTCGGCGGGCCCGTAGTTCCACCAGAAGTCCCGCCACGGCAGGTCGCCCGCCGTGATCCGATGCGCCGCCTCGAGCATCAGCCCCTCGTCGTGGGGGTTGATCCCGGCGAGCATGGTCGAGCCGGCCAGGGCAATCGCACCGGCGAACACGAGTCCGTCGCGGATCGCAGGCCGCATGGCGCGTAGGCTACGCGGCCCCCATGCGGCCCCACCACGACATCGCCGCCGAGCGCGAGCGACCCCGGTGAGCCGCCCGCGGGTCCTCGTCATCTCCTCCGAGCCCGTGGGCGAGCGGATGGCCGGCCCGGCGATCCGCTCCCTCGAGCTGGCCCGGGCCCTGGCCGGCCGCTGCCAGGTCACCCTTGCCGCGCCGGGGCCGAGCCAGGTTCCCGTCGCCGAGCCCACGGGCGCGTCGACGGAGCGCTCCCACCCCGAGATCGACCTGCTGCCCGCCTCGGTCGAGGACTACGCGACCTTGCTCGCCGCCGCCGAGCGCCACGACGTCGTGATCGCCCAACAGCTCCCGGCCCAGATGCTCGGACGCGTCGCCGCCTCGGACACCCGCTACGTGGCCGACATGTACAACCCGACCGTGGTCGAGGCCATGGAGGCGCTGGGCGACCGCACGGGTCGGGCCGCCGAGCGCGCCCACCGGCTGGTCACCCGCCAGGCCCGGGCCCAGCTCGCCGCCGCCGACCTCGTCCTGTGCGCGAGCACCCGCCAGCGGGACCTGTGGCTCGGCGGGATGGCCCTGGCGGGCTACATCGATCCCGCCGCCTACCGGGCCGATCCGACCCTGCGCTCGCGGATGATGGTCGTCCCCTTCGGCGTGCCCGACCGGGATCCGGCGCCCGCACCCGACGCCTCCCCATGGCCTGGGGTGCCCGACGACGCGCGGGTGCTGCTGTGGGGCGGCGGGATCTGGCGCTGGCTCGACGCGGTGACTCCGATCCGCGCCCTGGCCCGGATCCGTGAGCGCCACGACGGCGTCCACCTGGTCTTCCTGGGCACAGGCCGTCCGGTCGCGGCCGACGACGGCGTCTCGACGGCCGAGCAGGCCGAAGCCGAGGCCCGGCGTCTGGGCGTGCTGGACGCCGGGGTGCACTTCAACCGGGGCTGGGTCCCCTACGAGCAGCGCGACCGCCTGCTGGCCGCCGCCCACCTCGGCGTCTTCGCCCACCACGACCACCTCGAGACCCGCTTCGCCTACCGCACCCGCGTGCTCGACTCGCTGTGGGCCGGGTTGCCGGTGGTGGCCACCGAGGGCGACGTGCTCTCGGAGCTCGCGGCGGGTCGCGACGCCGGGGTGACCGTGCCCGCCGGCGACGACCACGCAATGGCTGCCGCCTGCGAGCAGCTCCTGGAGCCGGGCGCCTACCGGGCCGCGTCGGATGCCGCGAGGACGCTGGCCGACGAGCTGCGCTGGTCGACGGTGATCGAGCCCCTGGCCGCGTGGTGCGAGGATCCTCCACCGCCGGTCGCGCGCCCGCGCCGGCGGATCTGGGCAGCCACCGCCACGCAGTACCCCGCGGTCGCCGTAGACGTGGTCGAACGCTCGGGGCCACGTGAGCTGGGCCGCCGCGTGGTGCGCGTGGTCCGCCGCACGGTCCGCCGCAGCTGACGCCGGCGTCCGAGAGCTCCCGGGCGTCCCTGAGATTCGACACGTCCCTGAGTTTCGACACGCCCAAAATGCCGGATGTCGGGCACGTCACCGAAGCTCTGCACGTCCCTGCGGTTCAGCACGCTTGGGGTGCTCCATGTCAGGCACGCCCGTGACACGGGCCTGACTGGCCAACCACCTACGGGGTCAGCGATCCCCCTCGCCGTCCGCGATCGGAATGAACCGGGCAGCCGCTCGCCGCAGCCGCTTGTCGGTCGAGGCGAGGGTGGCATCCAGGCTCTCGGTCAGGGCGACGTACGTGGCGTCGTAGGCCGTGAGCGTCTCGCGCAGCTGCCAGACCCGGCGGTTCAGCGGCCTGTGGTCCCAGCGGACGAGGGGGAGGTCGGCGAGGCTCGTGAGCGCCGCCTCCACTCGGCCCGGAGTCAAGTGTCCGCGTTGCACCCACCGCCGCAAGGCGTGCAGCACTTCGGTGTCGACGAGATGGGGTGCGTGGAGCCGGCGCTCACCGGCCAACCGCTCCTTCAAGGGCTGGGCGGGCGGCCGATCGAGCAGGAGGTCCAGCAGGACCGACGCGTCCGCGACGATCACCGCTCGTCACGGCCTGCCCGGAGGGCATCGGGAGTTGCCTCATCGATATCCACCGGCTCGAGGGACTCGATCCGCTCGATGACCTCACGCACGGTCGGGCGCTCGGCGACATCGGTCAGCTCGGCTCGCACGAGTTCCGACAGGGTCACTCCCTGCTCGGCGGCTCGAATCCGCAAGCGTCGGTGGGTTTCGTCGGGGAGGTTGCGAACCTGCAGGTGCTTTGCCATGCAGAAAGGACCATAGCATGCACTTTGCATTACATCGCGTTCGGTCTCGCGTACTTCAGCGACGCCGGGTGTCACGGATGCTGCGCTGCCGCCATATGCGAACATATGTTCGATGCCGTACGTCGAGCTGCACTGCCACTCCGCCTACTCGTTTCTCGACGGCGCGTCGCTGCCCGAGGAGCTGGCGGTCCGGGCGGCCGAGCTGGGCTACCCGGCGCTGGGGCTGACCGACCACGACGGCGTCGGCGGGGCGATGGAGCACGTCCACGCCTGCCGTGGCCTCGGCTTGCGCGGGCTGGCCGGCGCCGAGATCACGGTCGGGTCGTCGACCGCAGACCCTGATCGCGAGACAACCGCGAGCCGCGGCTCGTGGTCGCACGGCCGCGGCTCCACGCATCCCCCCCACCTCGACCCGGCCTCCGCGCCGCCCGGCGGCTTCCACGTCACGGTGCTGGTGGCCGAGCCGGTCGGGTGGCGGAACCTGTGCCGGCTGCTGACCATCGCCCACCGTCACACCCGCGACGGGCCGCAGCGCAGCGCCCTGCCGCCCGCCGTCAGCCTCGCCGAGCTCGAGGCCCACGCCGAGGGGCTCATCTGCCTGTCGGGCTGCGCCCGCGACGGGGCGCTGGCCCGGCCGCTGGAGGCCGGGCAGGGAGCCATCGCCGAGGCTCGAGGCCGGCGGCTGCTGGGCGCCTTCGGGCCCGAGCGGTTCCGCGTCGAGCTCCAGCGCCCCCTGTGGCGGCGCGACCGCGCCCGCAACCGCGCCCTGGCCCAGCTGGCCGAGCGGCTCGGCGTCCCCACGGTGGCCACGGGCAACGTCCACGCCCACAGCCCCGCCCGCGCCCGCCTGCAGGATGCGCTGAGCGCCGTGCGTCTGGGCGGCGGCCTGGACCAGACCGAGCCGCGACGCCGCGGCAACCACGCCCACCTGCTGCTAGACCCCACAGCCGCGGCCGCCCGGTTCGCCGACCACCCCGAGGCCGTGGCCGAGACCGAGCGGATCGCCGAGCGGCTCGAGTTTGACCTGGCCAGCGACCTCGGCTACCGCTACCCCGGCGCAGAGGACGAGCACGCCGACCGCGACCTGGCCGAGCTGTGCCGCCAGCGGTTCGCCGGCCGCTACGACGGCACCCCCGAGCGGGCCGAGGCCGAGGACCGCCTGGCCGAGGAGCTGCGGCTCATCCGCGAGCTCGGCCTCTCCGGCTTCTTTTTGCTGCACCACGATCTGCTGGAGCTGGCCGCCGAGGTCGCTGTGGAGGTCCGGGGTCCCTCGGCTGCCCGCCGGCTGCTGCCTCCGGGCCGCGGCCGGGGCTCGAGCGTGAGCTCGGTCGTCTGTTACCTCACCGGCCTCTCGCACGTGGACCCGGTCCGCAACCAGCTGTTCCTGGGCCGCTTTCTCAACGACGAGATCACCGCCCTGCCCGACATCGACCTCGACTTCCCGCGCGACGTGCGCGAGGTCCTGATCCCCCGCATCCACGAGCGCTACGGCCACGAACGCTCGGCCCTGGTGGCCGCGGTCAACTGCTACCGCTCCCGCGGCGCCGTGCGCGACCTCGGCAAGGCCCTGGGCCTGCCCGCCGGGGAGATCGAGCGGGTCGCCCGCTCGGTGGAGATCCACGCCGACCCCGCCCAGGTCGCCCGCGACGTCGCCTCGGCCATCGGCGCCGAGCGCGCCGCCTCGGGGCGCTGGAAGTGGCTGATCGAGCTGGCCCGCGAGGCGTGGCAGCTGCCCCGCCACCTCTCCCAGCACCCCGGCGGCATGGTCCTGGCCACCCAGCCGCTGGTCGACGTCTGCCCCGTCCAGCCCGCCGCCATGTAGGGCCGCCAGCGCGTGCAGTGGGACAAGGACTCCTGCGCCGACGCGGGATTCCTGAAGATCGACCTGCTGGGCCTGGGGATGCTGTCGGCCATCGAGCGCTGCGTGGACGAGATCGCCCGCGTGCGCGGCGAGCACGTCGATCTGTCGCGAATCGCCCTCGACGATCCCGAGGTCTTCGCCGCCATCCAACGAGCCGAGACGACCGGCGTCTTCCAGATCGAGAGCCGGGCCCAGATGCAGATGCTGCCCCGCACCCTGCCCGCCGACCTCGACGACCTCACCGTGCAGGTCGCTCTCGTGCGCCCGGGCCCGATCCAGGGCGGCGCCGTGCACCCCTACATCGAGCGGCGCAAGCGCCTGCGGGCCGACCCCGGCTACCAGGTGCCCTACGAGCACCCCTCGCTGGAGCCGATCCTGCGCGACACGCTGGGCGCGATCGTCTTCCAGGACCAGGTGCTCGAGGTCTCCATGGCGCTGGCCGGCTTTTCCCCCGGCGAGGCGGAGGGGCTGCGCCGGGTGATGTCCAAGCGCCGCTCCGAGGAGGCGATGCGCGCCTACCGCGAGCGGTTCATCGACGGCGCTGTCGCCCGCGGCGTGGAGCGCGACGTGGCCGAGCGTGTCTTCGACCAGGTCAAGGGGTTCTCGGGCTTCGGATTTCCCAAGTCGCACTCGGTCGCCTTCGGGCTGCTGGCCTACCAGTCGACGTGGCTGCGGGTCCACTACGGCCCCGAGCTGCTGTGCGCGCTGCTCAACGAGCAGCCGATGGGCTTCTACCCGCCCGACGCGCTGGCCCACGAGGCCCAGCGCCGCGGCTTTACCGTCCGCCCGCCCGAGATCAACGCCAGCGAGGTCCTGTGCCACGCTGAACCGATGGCCCAAGCCGCGGACCCCGCGGTGCGAATCGGCTTGGGCTACATCGACGGCGCCCGCGAGCAGGAGATCCGGGCGCTGGTCACAGAGCGCGAGCGGGGCGGGACCTACGGCTCGCTGCCCGAGCTGGCCTCCCGCTCGGGCGCCGGGCGCCAGACCCTGGAGCGGCTGGCCTGGTCGGGGGCGTGCAACACCCTTGTCGCGGGCCTGGGAGACCTTCAGGGCGCCGAGCGCGAGCGGGCCGCCCGGCGCCGGGCCCTGTGGGAGATCGGGACGCTGGCCACGGCACGGCGCCGGGACGCGGGCGAGCAGCTCGCCCTGCCGCTGGACGCCGCGCCGGCCCCCGCCCTGGCGCCGCTGAACCGCTGGGAGCGGGTCGTGGCCGACTACGAGAGCACCGGCGTCACCCTCGGCGACCACCCGATGACCCTGCTGCGCGGAGAGCTGCCCGCCCACGCGGTGACCACGGCCGCCCTGGACGAGATCGCGGACTCCACTCCGGTGACCCTCGCCGGGCTCGTGGTCGCCCGCCAGCGCCCCTCCACGGCCAAGGGTGTGGTGTTCATGCTGCTCGAAGACGAGACGGGCCAGGTCAACGTCGTGGTCCTGCCCCCCGTCTACGAGCGCCACCGGCTGACCGTGCGCACCGAGCCCTTCGTGAGCATCGCCGGAACCCTGGAACGCCGCGAGGGGACGATCAACATCATCGCCCGGCGGATCGGCGGCCTGGACCGGCCCGACCTGCCCCGGGCCGAGGTCCGCCACATCGAGCCGCCGGCCCACCGCCGTCCCGAGCCGGCCACATCCGCCGACGAGCAGGAGCTTCCCGCCGCCGCCGGCGCCGAAGGGCTGCGCCCGGCCGCCGCAGGCGGGGCAGACCTACGCGCGGTGGCACCCACCGGCCACAGCTGGGGCCGCCGGGGCCGCTGAGCGGGCTCTCCCCCGGGAGACCACCCCGGACGCGGTCGTTCGCACACGAATTGTCGGCCCGAGCGCAACCCACCCCCGACGTCCCGTGTTTGGGCAACCAGGAAGCGGGGGCAGACCCGCCCCCTCGCACAGACCGCCGTGCGTCACGACGGCGGCACGATCGAACCGCGCGGAACCACGCACCGTCGCCTGCCGCGACAGCGCGCTCCAACCGACGAAAGGACCCATGCCCTCCACCCCCTTCACGCTGCCCATCCAGCCGGCCCGACGAGCCGTTCCGGGCAGCCTGCTCATGCTCCTGGTCGCTGTGGCCGCCCTCGTCCTCCCGGGCCAGGCCCGCGCCGACCGCAGCCTCGAGGCGGGGGTCGATGAGCCCCGCCAGTTCCTCTACGGCGATGTGAACGGATCGATGGATCGGATCAAGGCGCTGGGCGCCACCCGCGTACGCACCAACATCATCTGGAACCGGGTGGCGCCGTCGGCCAGCTCCCAGAGCAAGCCCAGCGGCTTCGAGGGCTGGAAGCCCGACAGCGAGGGATATGACTGGTCCAAATACGACAGGATCATCAACGCCGCCGCCCAGCGCGGCCTCGACGTGTACGCCGTGGTGACCGGCCCCGGCCCTGTGTGGGCCAGCGAGACCCCACGGCGCAAGAACGGTGCCTGGAAGCCCTCGCCGCTGGAGTTCGGCCGCTTCGCCGAGGCCGCGGCGGACCGCTACGGCGACCGCGTCGACCGCTGGGGCATCTACAACGAACCCAACCAGGGTGGGTGGCTGCAGCCGCAGTCTCAACGTGGCGGTGGCGGATACGTCCTTCGCGCCCCCCACCACTACCGGGACCTCGTCAACGCGTCGTACGACCGGATCGAAAAGGAAGACCCGTCCGCGACGATCCTGCTCGGAAACACCGCGCCAACGGGTCGTGACGACCGTGGCTACACGCGTCCCATCCGCCCGCTGACGTTCTGGCGCACCTTCGGCTGCGTGAGCAGCAGCTACAAAAAGCGCCGCAGTGGCTACTGCCGGAACTTCGAGCGGCCGGAAGCCAACGACATCGGGCACCACCCCCACCCGGTTCGCAAGTCACCGACCGAGTCGTCCCCGGACCGAAACGACGCCGCGATCGCCGACACGACCCGGTTCATGCGCAACATCGACTGGATCAAGCGCGCCAACGGGCTCAAGCGCGATGGCGGCGGGAACTTCGGCGTCTACTACACCGAGTTCAGCTATCAGACGAACCCGCCCGACGTCATCTCCGGCGTCGGCCAGGTCCGCCAGAGCCTCAACATGCAGGAGGCGCAATACATCATGTGGCGCCACTCCCGTGTGCGCGGCTGGATGCAGTATCAGCTCAACGACGAACCGCTGCGCGAGAAAGAAACCGGCCGCGCCCGTTACGGCGGCTGGCAAGGCGGCATCTTCGAGGTCGACGGCGATCCCAAACCGTACGCCCGGACCTACACGGCGCCGATCTGGCGTTCGCACCGGCGTCGCGACGCCGGTGACCCGGTCCGCTTCTGGGGCCAGTCGAAGCTGGTTCGCAGCCCCCAGGACGTGCTGCTGCAGTACCGCAACTTCGGCAGCTCGAAGTGGCGGGACCTGCAGACGATCCGCACCAACGGTCGCGGGTACTTCTCGACCCTGCGCGATGTGTCGCGCAGCCGCTACTACCGGTTCATCTACCCGGACGGCAAGGGCGGCTTCGAGACCAGCACGGCCCGCTCGGTGAGAATTCGCTGACCACGTGTCCGACCGACCGCATCACCGCACGCCCGGCAGTGTTCTGCCGGGTGTGCGTCATTTGCCCGTGAGCTCGCCGCCCCCGACCGATCCGGCGCCAGACGCCCCCCCGAAGACCCCGCGACGTGGTCGCGCGGGGCGGTTGTCGATCCTCGTCCTCGCCGTCCTCGCCCTGACGGCCCTGCTGCCATCCGCCGCCCACGCGGTTCGCAACTACCAGCTCGAGCTGATGGACGACCAGCTCCTGCTTGGCGCGAGCGACCAGCAGATCGCCGACGGCCTCGACGAGATGGTCGAGCTCGGGGCCGATCGGCTCCGCGTCTCGGCCTTCTGGCGCGACATCGCGCCCGCACCCGACTCCAGCTCGCGTCCTGCCTTCGCCGCTTCGGACCCCAACGACCCCGGCTACCGCTGGGGCAGCCTGGACCGGGTGGTCGTCGCCGCCCGCGAGCGCAAGCTCGACGTGATGATCTCGATCAGCGGCCCCGGCCCCCTGTGGGCGAGCGCCGATCCGTCAAAGGGCCGGCTGTGGAAGCCCTCGCCGACGGACTTCGCGGACTTCGCCGCCGCCGTGGCGACGCGCTACACCCCCGCGGTCGACCGCTTCGCCCTGTTCAACGAGCCCAACCAGGCCGGCTGGCTGCAGCCCCAGTCCGAGTGCACCGGCTCGGGCCGGTCGCGCCGCTGCGAGCTGTTCGCGCCCCACCACTACCGGGACATGGTCCGGGCGTCGTTTCCGCGCGTCAAGGCGGCCGCTCCGCGCGCCCAGGTCCTCATGGGCGAGCTGGCCTCCAGTGGCCGCGACCAGGGCACCCGGGAAGACCGGCCGATCCGCCCGCTGGACTTCCTGCGAGCCATGGCGTGCCGCGACTCCCGGTACCGGGCGATCCGCACCGGGCCGTGCCAGGGCTTCCGGGCCGCAACCGCCGACGCAATCGGCCACCACCCCTACAGCCTGTTTGTCAGCCCCTCCACGCGCTCGCGCGAACGCAGCGACGCCGCGTTCGGGGACACGAGCCGGCTGACGCGCGTGATCGACAAGCTCCAGCGCCTCAAGGGCCTGCGCAAGGACGGCAGCGGCCGCTTCAGCCTTCACTACACCGAGTTCGGCTACCAGACCGACCCCCCCGATCCCTACGCCGGTGTCTCGTTGTCGCGCCAGAGTGCCTGGCTGCAGGAAGCCGCGTACCTGGCCTGGCGCCACTCCCGTGTCCGCACGCTCAGCCAGTTCCGCATCACCGACGGT
The DNA here is from genome assembly GCA_050999155.1 of Solirubrobacterales bacterium. GTDB lineage: Bacteria > Actinomycetota > Thermoleophilia > Solirubrobacterales > 70-9 > JBPCPM01. Next base: position 3,038 of record JBPCPM010000177.1, on the reverse strand, counting down.
GCCATCCGCGACGATCTCGGCGGCGGCAAGCAGTTCCTGGAGTTCCAGTCGGGCCTCCGGTTCGCCGACGGCAGGGCCAAGCCGGCGCTGCGCACGTTCCCCGTTCCGATCCAAGCGAGCCGAACCCGTATCCGCAAGGGCAGCTCCACCGTCCTGTGGGGCCAGATCCGGCCGGGGCGTTCACACGGGGTGATCATCGAGCGTCGCAGCGGCAGCCGCTGGGTCCGCGAGACCCGGACGACAACCGACCGCTACGGCAGCTTCCGCAAGCGGCTTCGCCCCAGCCGCACCACGAAGTACCGCTTCCGCTACGACGACGGCTCCAGCGCCGCGGTGCAGATCCGCGTCGTCCGCTGACCGGCTGCCGCGGCTCGCGTCCGCGCCGCTGATGGCGGCCGCAAGGACGCTGTCATCTGACCGAGCACCCTGAGACCCTGCCGACGCGGTGACTCGAAGGGCTCGAGCCCCCCGGTGCCCGGGCCGCGCGGAAGGCCTGCCACCCCCATCGGGGCAGGTGCTGCAAGACCGCTTGCAAGGTGCGCCTTCTGTCTGGCCGACCACGTAGAGTCGAACACATGTTCCCCCCTCACGCACGACCCTCAATGTCCGACAGGATCCTCAACGGCCTGGACCTGGCCATCGACTTCGCCACCCTCGGCGAGTACGGCCTCGACCGCGGTGCGCAGGCGCTGCCGGCCGCCGCCCCCCACCTTCGCCTCATGGGCTCCGACGTCCCGCTGGTCGACCCGGTCCGCGCCGACGCCGATGTCGTCGCCGGCCCGTGGCCCGGATCTGCGACCTGTGCGACGCCTGTGCACCGCCGCGTGCCTCCCCGGCGCGTGGGTGCGCCCGCGCCCACCGTTTCGCCCGTGACTGCAGGCGCCCGGCGCCTGCAGTCGGCGTCCGAGCTCCGCCGTGGTGGCGCCGAGTGCCCGCCGGCGCCCGCCGGCCGGCACCTCTCCCCCGCGGCCGGCTTTGGGCATGCGCCCTCCGGGACCGTCGAGGGGCGTTGCAATTCTCAGCTCGTCGATGACGCAACACGTCAGCGCGCCCTCGGCGCGGCCGCCGGCGAGCAGCTGAGCTTCGAGCTCATCGCCTGAGGTCGGGGCTCGCGAGGGGGCTTGCGAGCTTTCCGGTCGGCCTGCGCGTCAGGGACCGGTGGGCAGATCCACCTCCCCCCGCTCGATGGCCGCGAGCATGTGCCGACCCACCGTGAGTGCGCGATCGAGCGCAGCCGGGTCGAGGTTGGCCATCGTGTCGGTAGGCCGGTGGTAGTTGGGGATCGTGCCGTTCTGGACCGACAGCGTGACCGCGCGTCCACCCCGCGCCAGGATCGGCGTCGCGTCGTAGGTCAGGCCGGCGTTTCGCGGTTGCGCGCGGAGGCCAAGCTCCGGTCGCTGTCGGGCGATGGCCTCCAGCGCCCCGGCGAGCAGCCGGTCGGCCTGCCACGACGGGCCGAACCCCTCTCGAGCCAGGTACCGCAGGGTTCCCGGGGCGCCGACGCCGTCGAAGTTCACGAACACCCACCCCCGCGTGTCCCGAGAGCGCAGGAACTGCTGGACCCCCATCAGGCCCGCTTCCTCGCAGCCGGTGAGCAGCAGCACGACGTTCGATCCCTCCAGCGGCCGCGCGTGGACCTCGGCGACCAGCTGGGTGGCCACCGCGGATCCCGAAGCGTTGTCGTTGGCCCCCGGAACATCCGCGCCGCAGAGCTCCCGTTCAGCCAGCAGGACGATCCCGGCCGCCAGGACCGCCTGGGCCGCAAGCACCACAGCCCTGGTGGCGCGGGTTGGCGGCAGCCACGGCGAGAGGGCGCAGACGCCGAGTGCCGCACCCTGGAGACGGAACCACGCCTCGAGACGACCCGAGATCCGGGGATGGAACAGCAGACCGGACCGTGAGCTGTCGAGATGGCCGACCAGGCACACCGTGCGACGGCCACGTCCCCGCGCCGGCACGCGCGCCACGAGGTTCTGGCTGGGCTTGCGAGAACACAGGTCGCTGACCGGCGTCCGGACAAGCCGAGCCTCCGCCGAGGCGGCTAGCGCCAGGCCCGATCCCAGCAAGCGGCGAGCCCAGAGGCGCCGGGCTGCGGCTCGCCGGGAGCCGCGAGGTCCGGTTCGCGCGTTTCGCGGCCCCCGAGAGCCCGAGAGCGCCAGGCCGCCGACCACCATCAGCCCCAGCGGCGCCGCGAAGGTGGAGGTGCCCGCAATTGGCTCGAGGCTGACCTGGATTCCTCGCGTACGCAGGCGCCGCGCCACTGCGTGCGCAGCGCGGGCCTCGGCGGAGCTCGTGGGCCGGCGGGGGCCGATCCCCTCCGCCAGTTCCTCGGCAATCTCCCAGGCTCTCAACACGACGCAACCCTACGTCCTGGGGGCCGGGGGACCGGGACCCCAAGAACGCAACGAGCCGCCCCCGAAGGGACGGCTCAGAAGCAAAGGACCGGCAGCGACCTACTCTCCCAGGCGGTTGCCCGCCAAGTACCATCGGCGCAGAGAGGCTTAACGGCTCTGTTCGGAATGGGAAGAGGTGTTTCCCTCTCGCTATAGCCACCGGAAGGAACGCGAGACCGCGCGGCCCCGGCGGGCCTTGAAAACTGCACGACTGATCAACGGTCGGGGTAAAACACATCCGTCAAGCCCTCGAACCATTAGTACCGGTCAGCTAAACGCATTACTGCGCGTACACCGCCGGCCTATCAACCTGGTGGTCTACCAGGGGTCTTACTCCCTTGAAGGGATGGGAGAGTTCATCTCGAGGTCGGCTTCCCGCTTAGATGCTTTCAGCGGTTATCCGATCCGCGCGTAGCTAACCTGCGATGCCCTTGGCAGGACAACAGGTGCACCAGAGGCGCGTTCATCCCGGTCCTCTCGTACTAGGGACGACTCCTCTCAACTCTCCAGCGCCCACGGAAGATAGGGACCGAACTGTCTCACGACGTTCTGAACCCAGCTCGCGTACCGCTTTAATGGGCGAACAGCCCAACCCTTGGGACCTACTCCAGCCCCAGGATGCGACGAGCCGACATCGAGGTGCCA
>JBPCPM010000164.1:0-18328 GCA_050999155.1 Solirubrobacterales bacterium | reverse complement strand
CCCTCTCTTCCCTCTTCGCTCCCCCCACTCCCCCCCCCCCCCTTTCCTCCCCCCTCCTCCCCCCCCCCACCCACCACTCCTCGCGGTTGCGGAAGCGAGGTTTCATGTCTGATACGCCTGTTCGTCGTTGGCTTGCGCGTCGAGTCGTCGTGTGCGACCTTGGGGAGCGCGGTCGAACGCGAGCTAGAGGCACATGTCATCCACCGTCAAGTCCGTCGCCCTGAGCACCGGGGTGACGCTGCCGTACGTGGAGCGGGGCGAGGCGTCCGGCGTTCCCGTGCTGCTGCTGCACGGCTATGCCGACTCGTGGCGCTTCTTCGATCTCCTACTCCCGCACCTCCCGGCGTGCGTCCACGCCTTTGCCTTCAGCCAACGCGGGCACGGTGACGCCGACCGGCCCCCAGACGGCTACCGGCAGGAGGACTTCGCGGCCGACGTGGCGGCCTTCATGGACGTCGTCGGGCTCCAGGCGGCCGTCATCGTTGGCCAGTCCAGCGGCGGCTACACCGCCCAGCGCTTCGCGGTCGACCATGCCGAACGGACCCTGGGCCTCGTTCTCATCGGCACGCCCCGCGACTTCCGGGACAAGCCCGCCAGCTTGAAGCGCACGGTGTCAGAGCTGACCGACCCGGTCGACCCGCAATTTCTGCGCGAGTTCGCCGAGAGCACCATCACCCAGCCGGTGCCGCCCGTCTACCTCGACATGCTCATCGCCGAGTGCTGCAAGGTCCCAGCGCGCGTGTGGAAGGCCACCTTCGAGGGGCTGGTGGAGGCCGAGGTCCCGACCGAAAGCGGCACGATCACGGCGCCCACCCTGATCCTGTGGGGCGACCAGGATCAGTTCTGCTCCCGCAGCGAGCAGGAGGCGATGGCGGAGACGATCGCCGGTGCAGAGTTGGTGACCTACCACGGCACCGGCCACGCCGTGGCGTGCGAGCAGCCCGCACGCACCGCGGCTGACCTCGCCGCCTTCGCGCGACGGGTCCACGGCCTCAAGCCCGGCACGACGATCGAGCCCAGCGCCTAGCACGGTCGCGCGGCGCCCAAGCGCGCGCGCCGAGCGGGCGTCTCGGTTGCATCTCACCACGCGCTCGCTTGGGAAGAGCGATAACCGCGGCACCGGCCGCACGGAGGATCGCTCCCGGCGCCAAGGAGTGGTGCGTCCGCGCTCCGGAGGCCGCGGACGCACCGTAGTTCGGGTCGCTCAGGGGCGTAGCCCGGCGCTCGCGGGCATCATCGGCGCCATGCGGGCGTGGACGGCGTTAATGATCTCGGCGCTGTCGATCCCTTGTAGGTACACCGTGGTGACGCGTAGGTTCGCGTGGCCGAGCTGGCGCTGGATCACGTTCAGCGGCCCCCTTCACGGGCCATCTCGACCGCGTGAGCGTGACGGAGCTGGTGCGGGGCGAAGCGGCGCCTCACCCCGGCCTCCGCGGCGAGCCTGCGGAGCTGGATCCGCACGGCCGCTGCGGACCACGGCCTGCCGCAGGTCGGCCCGTCGATCACGCAGAAGAGCGGCCCGACCGGGCGGCGGCGCCCGCCCTTACCCTCGCGGACGAGCAAGGCACCGCGGGCGGGCTCGAGGTCGCCCTCGTGCAGGTCGAGCGCCTCCCCGATCCGCAGGCCCGCCCGCCAGAGCACAAACGATCAGCCCGCGGACCCAGTCCCCGTGGATTCCGACCCCGGCTTGGCGCATCACGGCGACGATCTCCTCGACCCGCGGCGGGTCCGCCGGGTAGGTCATTCCCTTGTTTCCCGGCATGCGGCCGAGGTGGAAATGGGCGGTCGTGGCCGGCGTGGCAGCCCCCGGCCACCAGGGGCCACAGGCCACTTCGGTCAGCGATGCGCTGGGTCCGCGCAAACCCCGGGCTGTCGGCCAGTACGTGCTCGTAGAAAGGAACTCCAACCAAGGCAGGGTGAGACCTACCGGCTGAGCAGTCGAAGCCCGCCAACTCTCGTCCCCCCGCCAGTACCGCGCGGTGCCAGCGACCGACCGAACGGCTCGACGGCCAGCTAACGCTGTTGCTTACAGACCCGGATACTTCTCGAGTTTCTGTTGCTTGCAGACCTGGATACTTCTCGAGTAGTAGGTCTTCCTGCCGCTCCCCATGTCTGTGTCGCCCTTCAGCGTCTCGACGAAGTCGTTGCTGTCCTGGCCGTTGTAGACAGACCTGAACTTGACTCTCATACGAGCGTTCCTATTGCTGCGGTATCTACAAACGTCAGGAAGATCTGTGATCGTCACACGATCTCGGCGCTGAGCAGTGGTCCCGCCGTAGATGCGCTTGCCCGAGTCGTCGGACCTGTCGTACAGCAGCGCCTCGCGCAGGCCGGAGAGCCTAACGGCATCACGCCCGAGCCTCGTCCACTTCTTGGACCCAGAGCGCCGCTTCTGCAACTGAACAGTCTCGTACGTCTGTCCGGACTCGTCGCAATAGGTCTCGGTGTTCGTGCCGTCGAAACGCACTCGAACACGCGAAGCCTCGCTATATGAGAGCCAAATTCGAGGGTCCTGGCCCGCAGGGTTGTCAGGACAGATGATGAACTGGTTGATTCGCAGTGACCTTCCGCCCCACTGCTGCTGGCGAAGCGGATCGGTCTCGTAGCGCTGAAGCGCGAGTTGGTCGGCAGCCCTTCCGAGGTCAGGCTTCGCAACGTAGGTGCGGGTCACCGACGGACAGAACCGAACGTCAGCTTTGTTCCCCGCCCTGACCTCGATCGAGGAGAAATCGTATGAGCCGCCTCGATTCACCTCCTGCGGACACTGAAAGCTGGTGACGACACTCCCGCCAGGTCCGCCGAAAACAGCAACCACCCGCTGGTTGTTGTTGACGCTGAATCCCGACAACGAGTCGATTACCCTCTCGCCGTGTGCCCTGCTACCCGCGGGGCTCGGGTCGGCCGCAGATCGCAGCACGGTGTCGGGCGTTGCTGACGTGTGCACGGCCCGGGCCTCGAACGAGCGGGGGGTTACAGACGTCGCGTAAGCGCCGGGCACCAGACCAGCCCAACCGTAGATTAGGCAGGCGGCGAAGACCGCAGAAAGGGTTCTCGCCGGCGACCGAAATCTGCGCCCGCGCGCAGGACTGATTCCAATGAGCTCCCGCATCAACCCTGCCTCTTCGTCGGTTCACCGCCCACCTGGTGGGGGCCCCGTCACTCATCCGTACATAGCGGGGGCAGGATTTGAACCTGCGACCTCCGGGTTATGAGCCCGGCGAGCTACCTGACTGCTCCACCCCGCGGCGGTACGTCGAGTGTATCGCGAATCTGTCGCGAGATCCCGGGTGGGGACGGGGATTCGGCTGGTAGGGCTAGGCGGGGTTGGTGGCCGTGACGCTCCAGACGGAGGCGCGGCCGACGATGGAGCCGTCGGGCTGCTGCCAGGCCGCGAAGCGGTCGCGGACGGCGGCGGCGATCTCAGGGCGGCGGCTCTGGCCGTGGTCGCCGTTGAGGCGGATGAGCTCGGCGCCGGGGCCGATGGCGAGGAGGGCGTCGATCGCCTCGTCCATGTCGCGGCCCATGTAGTAGTCGAAGTCGCGCTGGTGCAGCTCGATGCCGGCGAAGCCGGCGGCCTCGAGGATGCCGCGGAGGGTCTCCGGGTTGCCCAGGGAGAAGGGGCCGGGTCCGCAGGTGTCGGCCTGGTGCTCCTCGGGGCGCGAGAGGAACTGCTGCACGACGTTTTCGGTCTCCGCCCACAGGGGGCTCTCGGACTTGCGGCGCCAGCAGACCTTGGCCAGCGTGCCGCCCGGCTTCAGCGCCCCGCGGATCGCGCGCATGGCGGGGACAGGCGCAGCGAAGAACTGGGTGCCCATGCGCGAGAAGGCGTAGTCGAAGGTGGCGTCCCACTCGGCCGTCTGGGCGTCGGACACCTCGAACCCGAGGTTGTCGACATCGGCCGCGGCGGCCTCGCGGCGGGCGTCCTCGATGAACCGGGGCGAGGAGTCGGTGCCGAGGACGAAACCGTCGGCGCCCACGAGGGCGGCGAGCTGCTGGGTCGTCTCGCCGAAACCGCAGCCGATGTCGATGCAGCGACCGCCACGCGGCGGTGGGGCCAGGTCGAACACCTCGCCGGTGACCTCGTCCAGCGCCCCGACGAAGACCTTGCGGTTCAGCTTCCACCGCTCGTAGAGGACGGTGTCCCAGGCGCGGACTGCCTCCTCGTTGGCCGACGCCACCGCCCCTGCTGACTGGGTCTGCGCCATCTCGCTCAAGCTACCAGCACTTCCCCGGGCGGGCAACCGGGCGGCCTGCCGGCGGCCGCTGGGCAGCGGGGCGGGCTCCCTGAATCCCGCCTTGCAATGCGTCCGCGCGCAGGTCGCCCCCTTCGCCCCGCGGAATACGATGGCTCCCGTGCGCGTCGCGATCCTCGACCTGGGAACCAACTCGACGCGGGTGCTGGTTGCCGACGTGGTCGACGGGCAGGTCGACAAGGTCTACCGGGAGAGCACGGTCACGCGACTGGGGAGAGGCGTCGATCTCACCCAGCGGCTCTCCCACGAGGCGATCAACGACGTGTGCAAGACGGTGCGAGGCTACCTCGAAAAGATCGCCGAGCTCGGCGTCGACACGACGGTCGCGCTGGCCACGAGCGCGGTGCGCGATGCCTCCAACGGGCAGGCCTTCGTGGCCGAGCTGCGGGAGCAGTTCGCGCTCGACGCGCGGGTCATCGACGGCGAGACCGAATCGCGGCTGACCCACCGGGGCGCGACCCTGGGCCGAGAAGACGACAATCGCCGCACGCTGGTCGTCGACATCGGCGGCGGCAGCACCGAGGTGTCGGTGGGCGCCGGCGACGAGGTCCACCTCCATGCCTCGCTGCAAGTCGGCGTGATCCGCCAGACCGAGCGGCATCTGGCCTCCGACCCACCCGCGCCGCGCGAGCTCGACGCCCTGGCCACCGACGTGCGCGAAGCGCTGGGCGACCGGTTCGCCGACGATCCCGACGCGCACGCCGAGCACGCCGTCGCGGTGGCCGGCACCCCGACCTCGCTGGCCGCCGTCGACGGGGAGATCCAGCCGTATGACCCCGACCGGGTCCAAGGCGCGCAGCTGCCGATGCCCTCGATCCAGCGGATGCTCTCGCGGCTCTCCTCGCTGCCCCTCCAGCAACGCGCCGAGGTGCCGGGGCTGCACCCCCGCCGGGCACAGTCGATCGTGGCCGGGGCGGTGATCCTGGTCGAGGTGATGCGGTGCTTCGAACTGTCGGAGATCGAGGTCTCCGAGCGCGACATCCTGTGGGGCGGTGCCCTGGCGGCCGCCGAAGGGACCCTGGGCGCCTAAGCGGAAAATGGGCCTCTTTTGTAAAGAAGGGCTAAATTCGGAGGAAAAACACCGCTGAAGGTGCCTTTTCGCTTGGTGGCCGCCCCGAAAGGGTGTCTAATGGGGAGATCGAGCACGCAAGCAGGGTGCGCCAGCCTTAGGGCAGGCCTGCCCCCAATGTTCGCTCGAGCATAGGTTCGGACGCATCAGACCGGGTTCGCCCGGTGCCTCCCGCCGTCCGGACCATCGATAGGTCTCAGGTCACGTACCCCTGCCCGTTGCCTGAGGCCGCCTGGGGAGCCGGTCACGTCTGACGTGACCGGCTCCTCGCTTTCTGGCGCCTCGGCCGTACCTGCCCCATGCACGCCCGGGCCAACCAGGAAATCGATCCGGCTCAGGCCAGGTTGGAGCTACGGGGGTAGGCGACCTCGGGATCGGTCAGCACGTTGACCAGGGTCGGCCGGCCCGACTCGAAGGCGTTCTCCAGAGCGGGCCGCAGCTCGTCGGGCTCGCTGACGCAGACACCGTCGCAGCCGAGGGCTTCGACCACCCGGTGGTACGGGCTCTGCTCGAGCTCGGCCGCGACCGAGTACCCGTACAGCGCCTCCATCGGGTGCTTCTCCAGCGCCCAGATCCCGTTGTTGCCCATCACGCCGACGATCGGCAGGCCATGGCGGGCCATGGTGTCGAACTCCATGCCCGAAAAGCCGAACGCGCCGTCGCCGAGCAGCAGGCAGATCGGGCGGTCGGGCCGCGCGACGGCGGCGCCGATCGCCTGGCCCGGGCCGCCACCCAGGCAGCCGTAGGGACCCGGATCCATCCAACAGCCGGGGTTGTAGGTGTCGATCATCCGGCCCGCGTAGGAGACGAAGTCGCCGCCGTCGCCGATCACGATCGTCTCACGGTCGAGCACCTGGTTGAGCTCGGCGTACACGCGCATCGGGTGCAGCGGTGAGCGGGCGTCGGCCAGCTGTTCCTTGTCGCCTTCGACCTTCTCGCGCTCGGTCTCGCCCAGCGAGCCCAGCCACTCGCCGGTCGCATCAGGGGCCTCGCCTGCCCCCTCGAGCAGGACGCTCAGCGTGGCGGCCACGTCGCCGACGAGGTCCATGTCAGGGTCGCGGGTGCCCTTGTCGTTGGGCGCCGAGCCGATGCGGATCACGGTGGTGTCGTCGCCGAAGCTGTCGCCGAAGCCCAGGCGGAAGTCCAACGGGGCGCCCACGACCAGCGCCACGTCGGCGCCCTCGAGCGCCGCGCGCCGCGACCGGCTGAAGGCGAGATCGTGGTCTGCCGGAATGCAGCCGCGCCCCAGGCCGTTGACGTAGACGGGAATCCCGCGGGCCACGGCAAGCTCGACGAGCTGTGTCTCGGCCTGCGCCCAGTACAAGCCGGTGCCGGCCATGATCACCGGGCGCTGCGCCGAGGCGAGGCGCTCGGCGGCTTCGTCGACGCCCTCGGCGGGACGGCGGTCGGGCTCTGGGCGGTCGGGCAGGTCGACCTCGGCCTCGGCGAACACCACGTCCAAGGGGTAGTCGAGGAACGTGGGGCCGGTGGGAGCGGCGAAACAGGCGTCGATCGCCTCGGCGGTCATCCGGGCGAGCTTGGCCGGGTCCTGCACGGTCGCCGCCGACTTGACGACGGGCTCGACGAAGGGCACGTGGTCGATCTCCTGTAGCGACCCGGCGCCCCAGCGGGCCGACGGCGCACGGCCGCCGAGCACGGTCACCGGCGAGCCGTTGAACGAGGCGCCGGCCATGGCGCTCATGCCGTTGGTCACGCCCGGGCCGGCCGTCAGCGCGGCGACGCCCGGGGTGCGCGTCGCCTTGGCCAGGCCCTCGGCGGCGAAGACGGCAGCCTGCTCGTGGCGGACGTCCACGATGCGCACGTCCTCGCGCTTGCAGCCGTCGTAGACGGAGAACAGGTGGCCGCCCGACAGCGTGAACAGCGTCTGGACCCCGCGCGAGCGGAGCGCCTTCGCCACGTGGATCCCGCCGTGCACCGTCTCGGTTGCCTGCTCGGTCGCCATACCCCGTCCCCTTCGATCGCTGGTTTCCCGGGTGCAGGGCTACCCGCTGGACTCGGCGCTCAACCGCCGTCGGCGCCCGACGTCCCGACCTCGGAGCGCTCGGCGGGCTCGGGCTCGCCGTCACGGGGGCTGTAGAGCTCGACCGGCTCGTCCTTGCCCCGCAGGCGCACCTTGCCCTCCGAATCCAGGGGATGCTCGCGCTGCAGCGCCTCGCGCGTGGCCGCGGTCAGCAGCACCCCGAGATCGAGCTTGCGCGTCTCGGACTCGACCCGCGCGGCGACGTTGACGGCGTCGCCGATGACGCTGAAGTTCAGGCGCCCTCCCCCACCGATGTTTCCCGCCACGACCGTGCCGGTGTTGAGGCCCACCCCGACCTGCAGGGCCTCGTCGCCGGCCTCCGCGCAGATATCGGCGATCTCCCGCGCGGCCTCCAGCGCCTGGTCTGCATGGTCGGGCACGTTGTCGGGCGCGCCGAACACGGCAAGCAGGCCGTCGCCGACGAACTTGTCGACGTGGCCGCTGTGGCGGGTGATCACGGGGACGATCTGCTCGAACAGCTCGTTGAGTGCGGCCACAACCTCCTGGGCCTCCGAGCGTGCGGCAAACCGGGTGAAGTCGCGCACGTCGCAGAACAGGATCGTCACCTCGACCTCGACCCCGCCGGTGGGAAAGCCGCCCGACAGGATCAGCTCGGCGACGTCGTCGTCGAGGTAGGTACCGAAGGCCTCACGGATCTGCTCACGCTCGGCCAGACCACGGGTCATGCGGTTGAAGCCCGCCGTCAGCTCCCCTACCTCGTCGGTGGTCGTGACGGGAACACGAACGTCGTAGTCGCCCTCGCCCACCCGGGCGACGGCTTCGCGCAACTCTTCGATGGGAGCGGCGATCGAGCGCGACAGGGTGATCGCCAGCTCCATCGAGATGACGAGGGCCACGCCGATCGCGATCAGCACGCGGAGACCGAGGTGGTCCGCACCGTCGCCGCGGGCGGCGAGCCCGGCCACCACGACGCCGGTGATGACGTTGATCAACGGCAACGAGGTCATGAGCTTGGCCGCCACCGGCAGCGATCCGCGCTCGAAGGGGAACTCGTCGGGCAGCGCGTCGTTGAGATCCACGAGCACCGGGCGCAGGCCGATCTCGGTCGCCAGCAGGTGCAGGACCGCCATGTAGCTGATGACGACCAGCCCGCTGATGACGACGGGGGCCAGGCCGCCCCAGCCGATGTCGGTGGCCAGGACGCAGAACACCCCGCCCAGCAGCGCAACGAGGACGATGACCGGGGGCGTTCCCCGCTTGAGCGTGCGAAGCGGGAACGTCGATGCCACCTCCCACGCGGCCAGCGTCTGTTCCTGACCGCGGGCGCCATCGATCCACGCCCGGACGGGCCGCAGGCGCCGGATCGCCTTGGTCGAGCCGAGGGCCAGCGCGAGGGCGGTGAGCGCCTCGAAACCGCCAAGCACCAGCGCCAGGTCGTCGCGGGCCGCGTCGAAGTAGACGCTCAACAGCAGCACGGCGGCCGCGGCAACCACCAGCCCCGACAGGGTCTGGGCGCCCACCAGCGCCACCGGGTAGGCAGAACCCAGGCGCCGGTACAGCCACGTCAGGAGGCGGAACAGGTGCATCGCGGCCTGCAGAGTCTCGCGCACCTGGCCTGCTGGGAGAAGGGCTTGCCGGCCGAGCCACCGGTCGTAGGTACTCAAGGGGTCAAGGGATCCGGCACCAGCGCCGATTTACAAGACCGTGGCCGCCACAGCCTCCCCTTCCACCGCCGTCGCCCCCTCCTCGGGGGCACCTTCTCCTTCGGTCGCCCTATCGGCCAACGGCGGCTTTCCCGTGCCGCCGGAAGGCGGCCTGATCCAGGTCAGCTGCCACCACGCGGCCTGCGACACGACGACCCAGGTGCGGATCCCCCGCCCGTTGCCACCCTCGGTAGTGCGCCGCGTCACCTGTGACGGCTGCGGCGAGTCCTACTCGCGCAACCCGGCCGCACCCCACGAGATCCGCATCATCCCCGCCCAGCGCGCCCCCCGGCCGACCCAGTCGGTGGCGACACTCCCCTCCCCCGCAATCCGCAAGCTCTCCGCCCCGGACCGCCCGGCCGGGACGGCCAAGCCGCCCGTGGAGGACACCGGCTCCCAGGTGATCGTCCGCCCCGTCCAGAACTTCGGTGAACTCTCCGCCCTGGTCGCCGAGCTCGAGTCCCTCGACAAGAGCCTCAGCGAGCGCAGGGCCTCCGCGACGCAGGCGGCGCCGAGCCGCCCGACGGCGCCCGGCCCTGCCGCGCCGACGGCTCTGGCTGCCGACCACGTCCCCGCACCCGCTGTCCGCCCGGCGGTTGCCGAGTCCGCGGCCGCCCCCGCCGCACGGCAGCCGGTCTCGACGCACGAAGGTGAGACTGCGCGTACCGACGCCGAGTCTCCGGCGGCGATGGCCGGTGCACCGGCCCAGCCTGCCGCGGAGCACCCCCCGCGAGCCTCGGCCTCAGAGCCCGCACTCGATGGGGGCGCGGACGCACCCTCGCGGCCGGTCGCCGTGCTCAAGACCGCGCTCGGCGTCCTGCGCACGCGCACCGGCTCGCGCCCCGGCGCCGGTGTCGCCACCGCCCTGCTGGCCGCCGCCGCGGTCACCGGGTGGATCCTGCTCATCCAGGGCACCGGCGACGACCGCTCCAACGCCGCCCCACCGACCCCCGAGCCCTCCGCGGCGGCCCCGTTCGACGCCGGCGGCGACGTCCCCCAGGCTGCCGGCGGCTCCGCATCCGGCGAGGGCGTGCAGTTCGTCAAGCGCGACACCTGGTCGCTCGCCCTGCCCGCCGGCTGGACGCCGGTCAAGCCACGCGGCGACATCGCCTACCGCGCCGAGACCGAGGACGGCCTGGCCACGGTGACCCTGTGGGTCGAGCGCGACGCCAAGCTCAGCTTCCGCGCCTTCGAGCGTCGCGCCGTGCGCAACCTCAAGACCCTGTCGCCCAAGGCGCGCGTGTTCAACCGTGACGAGGGCCCGACCGACCGCGACACGATCGTCCAGCTCAAGGCCGACGTGCCCACCGGCCGCGGCGGCTCCGCCCCCTACGTGGTGACGCTGCGCAACGCCGGCCCCTACTTCTATTACCTGGCCACGTCGGTCAAGCCCGAGGCATCCAAGAAGGCCCGTGACGCCGCCGCCGTGATCCACGGCTCGCTGAACCCCGAGGTCTCCGGGTGAGCGGCCCGGTCACCAGGCCGCGGCGCCCGACCCGGGCAGGCGGACCCCAGACGATGGACCTCTTCGGCGGTGTCCTGCGCGGACGGCGCCGCGCCGCCATGTTCGCCGGCGTCGCGCTCGCCGTCCCCCTCCCGGCGTTCGCCGGTGGCGGCGCCGGCGGCCTGGGAGCCAGCGCGATCCTCAACGGCTGCAGCGCCGGCAACGCCGGCATCGACTGCTCGGTCAACGTGAGCTACAACCGGCTCGCCGACGCCGACTCCTACACCGCCCGCGTGGTCAAGCCCGACGGCAGCGTGCAGGAGTTCGGCACCATCGGCTCCAGCGGCGCGGGCCCGGGCGCGGCGACGCTGTCGTTCGCCTACAGCGGCCGCGGCACCTATCGGATCATCGTCTCCGCCTGGTCGACGACCAGCGAGACCCCGGAGATCGTCGAGGAAGACGACGCCGACGCCAAGCCCACCCCCGCCGGCACCGACGGCAAGGCCTCCGGCGATGAGGATCCCGACACGTCCGATGGCGCCGGCAAGGCCGACAAGGCCGACTCCGAGGACGAGAAGTCCGAGGAGGACTCCAAGGAGCCCGCGGACGAGGACCCCGCCACCCAGGGCGGCGACCCCGGCACGAGCGTCGAGGAGCAGCCGGCCGCCGCCGACACCGAGGACACCGTCGACTGCCAGGACCCGGCCGTCCGGCTGGAGAAGCGGACCGCCGCCGGGTGCACGCCGCTGCCGTCCGACGACCAGAGTGCTGCGTCGTCACCGGAGCCGGCGTCCGAGGCATCCGGCGTGCGAACCACGCCTGCGCCCGCTCCGGTCCCGTAGCGGTTCAGCGGCGCCGGTCGGCGGGTAGGACCCCAGCGTGGCCACCGACGACCTCACGATCGGGCAACGGACCGGTGCGCCGACGGCTCGATTCCGAGTGAGGACCCCATCGCATGCCGGGGGAGGGACTTGAACCCTCACGCCCTCGCGGGCAGTCGATTTTAAGTCGACAGCGTCTACCGATTCCGCCACCCCGGCGGGCGTACGGGAGGGCCCACGTTACGCTGAACGTCCGCCTGCAGACCACCCGAACACAACATTGAGGCTGTTAGCGTGTTCGTGCGGACGTAGGGATCACCTTGGAAGCTTCTTCACTTACACACGCGCAGCTTCGCGGCGGCCTCATGGTCGCGCGGTCGCCCGTGCTGCGACTGCACGGCGACGAGAATCTGATCGCCCTGATCCGCAGCGGCAACCAGGGTGCCTTCGACGTGCTGTTCGACCGCTACCAGCCCCGCCTGCTGGCCTTCTGCCGGCACATGCTCAAGTCCACCGAGGACGCCGAAGACGTGCTGCAGGAGGTCTTCGTGGCCGCCTACAACGCGCTGCTGCAGGACGAGCGCTCGATCAACGCACGGCCGTGGCTGTACCGGATCGCCCGCAACCGCTGTCTCAACCACCTGCGCCGGCCCGTCCCCGAGGGCCATGACACGATGGACCACCTGCCGATGGACGGCGGCACCTCCACCGCCGACAAGGCCCTCAAGCGCCAGGACTTCCGCAACCTCGTGGCCGACGTCCACACGCTGCCCGAGACCCAGCGCACCGCGCTGCTGCTGCGCGAGATCAACGGCCTGTCCTACGAGGAGATCGCCCAGGCCATGGAGACCTCGATCCCCAGCGTCAAGTCGCTGCTGGTCCGAGCGCGCATCGCCCTCGCCGAGGCCTCCCAGGCCCGGATGCTGACCTGCGAGGAAGTGCAATTGCAGCTGGCCGAGGTCGCCGAGGGACTCAGCAAGCTCTCGGGCTCCTCGCGGCGCCACGTCCGCGAGTGCGAGCAGTGCAAGGAGTTCCGTGACGAGCTGCGTTCAGGCAGCAAGCACCTCGCCGCCCTCGCGCCGATCGGCCTGCTGGGCATGCTCAAGGCCCTGCTGGCCGGCAAGCTGGGCTGGGGCGCCGCCAGCAGCGGCACCGCGGCCGCAGGCGGCCAGGCCGCCACCGGCACCTCGATCCTCGCCGGCACCTCGGCCACAGGCACCACTGCCGCAGGCACCGCCACTGCGGGAACAGCTGCCGCCGGCACCGCCGCCGTAAGTTCCGCCGCAGCCGGGGTCGGCACCGCGACCGCCACGTCCGGCGGCGCCATCGGCGGGCTGAGCGCGATCGGCGGCGCCGTCGGCGCCAAGGCGACGGCCGGAGTCGCCACCGCCGCCCTGCTGACCGCCGGGGCCGTGGAGGTCAAGAAGACCGTCGTCTCCCCCGAGCCCGAGGCCCCCGCCGCCAGCGCGCCGGCCAAGCGCGGCGCGCCCGCGGCCAGCTCGACCCGCGACGCCAAGCAGCCGGCCCGCCTTGACGGCGAGCGCCCCCGGATCTCGATTCCCGCCCTGCTCGCCCCGCCTCCCGCATCCAAGCCCGACCCGGCCGCAACCGACAAGGCGCCCCCGGCCGGGCCCGCTCCGTCCGCATCGAAGGCCCCCACGGTTCCAGCCGCCGACGCCAAGCCCGCGCCGGCAGAGCACGCTCCCGCCGGCGCGCCCAAGCGCACGGCCCACGGCGGCGCTGACGGCACCGCGGCGCCCGGGCCGGCCACCACAGCACCTCCCGCCCATCGGGCGGTCCCCGGCGAACCGGGCAGCCACGAGGGCGCTCCGGTCACGGCTCCCATCGCCGGCGAACCGCCAGCCAAGCCCGCTCCGAAGCCGGCTTTGCCGCGCACCACGCCGCAGCCCGCCGTCCAAGACGGCGCACGCCAGCCCGGCAGCAGCGGCTAGCGTCGCCCGTCCCTTGACGTTGCGTCAGTCGTCCTGGCGCTCGAGCAGCCGCAGGCTGCGAAACGGCTGCTTGAGCACGCTCTTGTTGCCCAGGGCCGACGCCTCGCGCAGCGGGCTCTCGGTCGTGGCCACCAGCTCGATGGCCAGGCCGCGCTTGGGGTCCGGCGTGTCCTCCGGGAGCAACACGATCTTGCCGAACAGCGCCCGCTCAGTGCCGCGGCGTGAGCGGTACTTCGCGGTGAAGGCGATCTGGTAGGCCTCGGCGCCCTGCAGCCGTGTCCCGCCCTCGAAGTCGGGACGGTAGCCACGGTAGCGGCGCTCGGCGCGGCGACGGAACTCGACGGACTGCAGGGCAAGCCGGGACGCGATCGTCCCGGACCCCGGCTCGACGGCGAAGGGCACGACGGTCATCCGCTCGGCCAGCAGCCCGTCGAGGCTGGACTCCAGGCGCAGCAGCTCGGAGCCCTGGGGCTCGAGGAGCTCCATCTCGTCGGTGTAGGTGAGGGTGAAGCCTGGAACGTCGATGGTCGCCTCCTGCTCGAACCGCTCGGTGGCCTGGCTGCGGCTCGCGACGTAGGCCGCCACACCGACGACCAGGGCGACGACGAGGGCTACCGCGATGACGCGGCCCAGCAGCCCAAGGCGCCCCCACAGAGGGCGCACGAGCTGGGGCAGGGTCTCGTTTCGGACGGGCTCGGAGGACATGGCGCGGCCACCCGGGGCGGCGTCGCAGTGTAGGCGGCCGGCCCGGTGGATGGCCGTGGGTCCGCGGGCGGTGCGCCTGGTGGCACACGTGTGGCCACGCCCCCGTGCAGGGCTAAAGCATCCCGCTCCGTGTGCCGAAACGCACAATGTAGCCCGGAATGGATTCCTCTCATGAACACACGACCTTGGACATCAGGCAACACGCTGCTGGGTCTTGACCTCCATCGCAGACGTGTCTGGATCGCCGGTCAGCGCATCCACCACGGCATGGCGGGCGCCTTGCTCGCCGGATCGGGACTGCTGCAGCTACGCCGCCTGGCCCGTATGGACCGCCACCGCTCCCCGCTGGAGCTGATGGTGCTCGGAACGGTGCTGATGGTCCACGACTGGCACGACCGCCAGCTGTGGTTCCGCCCGGGCCCGCAGGATCAGCCCTAGGACCCGGGCGCGTGAACCGCTAGCTGTTGTCGTCGTCCGAGCTGTCGGAGCCGCTGCTGTCGTCGCTGTCCGACCCGCCGTCGCCCGAGCTGTTGCTCTCGTCGGCGGACTCGAGCTGGCTAGCCGGTGCCCGACGAGGCCTCGGGCGCCTCGGCCTCGTACTCGCCCTCATCCTCGAGCGAGCCGCCCTCGGAGTCGGACGTGCTCGTCTCGCCGGACGAGGCGTCGTGCGTGTCACCGACGCCGAGGATCACGACGCTGGCGTCGGTCTCGGACTCGGTGTCGGACTTGAACGCCTCGGCGTCCGTCTCGATAGGGGGGAACGTGTCGTAGTGGCACGGGATGACCGTGGCCGCGCCGACCCACTCGGCCGCCTTGACGGCGTCGTGGCGGTCCATCGTGTAGTGGCCGCCGATCGGGATGATCGCGATGTCCGGCTGGTCGCGGCTGGCGTGCAGCTCGAGATCGCTGAACAGGCACGTGTCGCCCAGGTGGTAGACGGTCGTGCCATCGAGGTTGACGATCACCCCGGCCGCCTGGCCGATCGACGAGCCGTCGGGCAGCGTGTTGGTGTGGAAGGCCGGCACGTAGCGGACCCACCCCCAGTCGAACTCGACGGTGCCGCCGAGGTTCGGATCGGAGACGTTCTCGACGCCGTCACCGTGGTACCACTCGGCGATCTCCACCATGGCGATCAGGTGGGCGTCGGCGTGGAGGTCGAACAGGTGACGCGCATCGGCCACGTGATCCACGTGACCGTGGGTCAGGATGATGTGCGTCGGCGCGTCGATCTCCTCGGCGCTGACCTTGGCCTTCGGGTTGTTCGGCTTCAGGAACGGATCGATGAGGATCCGGTGCTTGTCGGTCGACAGCTCGAAGCACGAGTGCCCGTGGTACTTGATCTTCATGGTGTGGCGTCCTCCCTCTCTGGTTGCGCAAGCTCGTTCGCGAGCGTCCACCCAACGGCGACGCCCACCATCATCCCCATCCGCGCCTCCTCGGCCAGCAGGCCGCGCACCGCGGCTTCTCGCTGATCGAGGTCCTCGGTCTGCGACGCTCGGCGGGCCTGGTCGAGGTGGGAGTCGGTGAACCATCCCCCCGCCTCGAACGCCTGCGCGAGCACCCGCTGCAGCTGGGGCGCGGCGCGGGTGACCATCGTCTCCGCCTCCTTGAAGCGCTCAGCGTCGGTGAGACGCTCGAGCGCCGCTTCCAGCTCCGGCTGCGAGTAGACCTGTTCGGGCACGCGGAGACCATATCGCCGGTGTGAAGCCGCAACGCAGGGTCCCCCGGGGCCCCGGCGACGGCGGAGGCCGCGGCTCAGCCCGCTGTGGCGTCGCTGCGCAGCTGCGCAGCGATCAGGCCGGCGACCGCGCCGACCGCTCCGCCGGCCAGACCGCCCACGAAGCTCGCCGACCCCTCGACGAGGGGGACCACCACCAGCACGGCTGCGCACACCGCCACCCCGATCAGGTCGGGCTCGTCTTCTTCGTAGGTGTGGTGCTCGCGGCGCGCCAGGGCAAACCAGGCAGCCAGGACCCCCAGGGCGGCGCCGTTGCCTCCGGCTATCACCAGGGACGTCTCCACCGCGTTGGCGGCCACCATGCCCAGCGAGCCGCAGCCCACGATCAGCACGGCGGCGGCGGCATGACCGAGGCGGCGCTCGACGCCGATGCCGAAGATGGCCAGGGCACCGGCCACCACGGCGAGGAACCCCACGTCGACGTAGACCCACGGTGCGCTCAGGTACCGCCACCACTCGGTGTCGCCCAGCGGGGTGATCGCCCCGGCCTGCAAGGCGGAGAGCCCGGCCGCGCGCTGGACCAACATCAGCACCGCGGCTGCCGCGATGGCCACGATGACGGCGAACGGCAGGTCGCGCGACGTGATCTCGAGCCGCTGGAACCGGGGCCGCGACCGGGCTTTCTTCGCTTTCTTCGCTTTCTTGGGCTTCGAAGGCTCCGCGCGGGCGGGCTCGTCGCCGAGCGAGTCGATCTTCGGCGCGCGCTTGCGCAACCGCTTGCCGCAGTACGGGCACTCCGTCACGTAGGGGCTGTTTTCGGCCCCGCAGTGCTTGCAGACCACGCTCAGCTCAGGCTGCCCGCTCACCCTGCCGAGGATAGCGGTGCCCCTGTGCCTCCTTCCCGCAGGCGCGGGGCACCGAGCGCGCTCAGCGCTCGACCTGGCCGGTGACCTCCACCAGCTCGCGCACGAGCTCGCGCATGTCCTGGTTGGCCTCGAAGACGGTCAGCTGGCGGCGCGCTCCGACACCGTTGTCGAGAAGGTCGGTGATGCCCTGGAGCTCGCGCTCGGACCCGAGCTCCACCGCGTGGTCGGCCAGCTCGTCGATCAGCCGCCGTGCGCGGTCCTTGATCCGGATCCGCTCCCGGGTGTGGGGGTCCAGAAGCTCGGCGTCGGTCCCGTGGATCGCGGCCAGGACCTTGTTCTCGTCGATCAGCTCGCGGGCCTGGCCCTGCGGGGCCGTGCCGTCGCGGTACTCGGTCGCCAGGCGGTGGACGAGCGCCTGGACCATCGCGGCGAGCGCGACGGTGTGCTCGACGCGGGTCTGCGCGTCGAGGATCCGGACCTCGACCGTGCCCAGCTGCGGATGGGGGCGCACGTCCCACCACAGGTACGTGTAGTCGGGGATCATCCGCGCCTCCATCATCTCCTCGACCAGCGCCGAGAAGCCCGCGTAGTCGCCGAAGGCCCGGGGGATCCCCACGCGGGGGAACTGGCGGAAGATCGGGGTGCGGGTCGACATCATCCCCGTGGCGTGGCCGCGCCACAGCGGCGAGTTGGCCGACAGGGCCAGCAGCATCGGCAGGTGCTCGCGCATCCCGTCGCAGACGCTGACCGCCGTGTCGGGGTCGTCGATGCCCACGTGCACGTGCACCCCGAAGATCAGCTCCTGGCGAGCCACGAAACGCAGTGCGCTGACCAGGTCCCGGTACCGCGGCCGGGCGACGATCCGCTGGTCCTCCCAGCGGGCGAACGGGTGGGTGCCCGAGGAGCCGATGGCCATGCCCCGCTCGCCCGCCGCCGCGGTCACGTCGCGGCGCAGGCCCCGCAGCTGCGTATCGACCTCGCCGATGTCCGCGCACGGGTCGGTCGCGATCTCCAGCACCGACTCCATGAGCTCGGGCTTGACCATGCCCGGGCGGCCCGGCGGGATGGCGTCGAGCAGCGCCTCGATCTCGCTGACCAGATCCATCGACTCGGGGTCGACGATCATCAGCTCCTCCTCGACACCGACGGTGAAGGGGGTTCCCGAGAAGTTATGGTCGATCACGGCATCCTCGCGGGCGACGCTGGGGGAGTTGCCGGTCGATCCCGACCCGGCCCGTCGTTCGACAAGGGCCATCCCGACGGCTGACACGAGCCTATACTCCGCGCCACACGACGCCTGCACTCGCGCTGCTTGCACCGTGCCGCGCCGCGCGACCCCCGACCGATGGAGGTCAGACCGATGGAAGCCACCACCGCCACCGAGGCGCCCGCCACCGAGGAGAGCTCGCTGCTCGAAGGGCTCGCGCCGGGCAAGCGCGCGCGCCTGCACCGCCTGCTCTACCAATTCGGCCCCGGCAGCGGCACCCTGCTGCTGCTGCCCATCGACCAGGGAATCGAGCACGGCCCCCGCGACTTCCTCCCCAACCCCGCCTCGAAGGACCCTGAGTACCAGTTCCGGCTCGCGGCCGAGGCGGGCTACTCCGCGATCGCCTGCGGCTACGGGATGGCGAGCAAGTACTACCCGCCCTACGCGGGCCAGGTGCCGCTGCTGCTGAAGCTCAACTCCAAGACCGACATCCCGCCGTCGGAGGAGGTGCTCTCCCCGTGCAACGCGACGGTCGAGGACGCGGTGCGGATCGGC
This sequence comes from Solirubrobacterales bacterium, assembly GCA_050999155.1. Lineage (GTDB taxonomy): Bacteria > Actinomycetota > Thermoleophilia > Solirubrobacterales > 70-9 > JBPCPM01. The sequence continues at coordinate 73 of JBPCPM010000164.1, read as the reverse complement.
GCCGACGCAGTGGGCTACACCCTCTATGTCGGTTCGCCCCGGCAGGAGGAGGACCTGATCCAGCTCGGAAAGG
>JBPCPM010000116.1:0-4416 GCA_050999155.1 Solirubrobacterales bacterium | reverse complement strand
GACGCTGCGATTTCATCGGCGGCGGCGAGGCGACGTCCACGAGGCACACGGCAATCGTAGAAGGTATCTGCTGTAAGCGCAACCATGTTCAGGCGGCGGCGAGGAACATACCCGTTGCCGGCGCCTGTGGGCTTACGGTCGAAGTCCCCTCTCCGACACGATCTGACCAGGGCAAGCGTCGCCCTGTACGACCACCACGGCCGCCTCCACGGCGGCACCGCCCGCCAGATGGCCATCGCCACCGTCGACGCCTGGCTACACGCCATCGAGGCCGGCGAGATCGCCGCCATGATGGCCCCGACCAGCGACACCTCGACGCGGCCCGGAGTGGTCTGCGCCGGGGCTCGCTTGTCGTTCTCGTCATACCCCCTCGCTAGCCTTGGGATCGTCGCCCTATGCCTGCTCCGGCAGGTGACGGCCGGGTCCAACTCGGCCGGGTTCTCGAGCAGCAGCCGGGCCGACAGGCCGCTCCGCCAACGCTCCTGCATCTCGCTGCGAGTGGGTCCCTCCGATCGGTTCGATTGCGCCGTACGGTTTGGCCCCGTGACTGATCTGTCTGTGTCGGCGCCGAGATGCCCTATCATCGAACACATGTTCGTGAAAGGCGGATCGCGTGTCGATCGCCGGACAGCTCGCACTGATCGAGGACCCCATGGCCCTCACTGAGCTCGCCCATGATCCCGGTACCGACTACGGCGAGGTCTTCACCCGGCGATGGGTGGTCGACCTCATCCTCGATCTCGTCGGCTACACCCCCGACAAGGACCTCGGGGCGCGGGTCCTGATCGAGCCGTCGTGTGGGACCGGCGCCTTCCTCGTGCCCGTCGTCGAGCGCTTGATCGCAGCCAGCGCCGGCCATGGCCGCGACGTTCGCGAGCTGGGTGGCGCCGTCGGAGCATTCGATCTCCTCGATGCCAACGCCGAGCGGGCCCGCAAGGCCGTCGCAGAACTACTGACCTGTCACGGCCTTACGGATGGGGAGGCCGAGACGCTCGCCAGGGAGTGGGTCACCACTGGAGACTTCCTGCTCCATCCCCACGAGACGGCCAGCGCGGACTACGTCGTCGGGAACCCGCCCTACATCAGGCTGGAGAACATCCCCCGGCCGACGATGGACGCCTACCGCCGCATCTGCCCCACGATGCGCGGACGAGCCGACGTCTACGTCGGCTTCATCGAGCGGGGCCTGGATCTTCTCAAGCCCAGCGGCGCGCTCTCCTTCATTTGTGCCGACCGGTGGATGCGCAACCAGTACGGCGCCGCCCTTCGCGGGTTGATCACCTCCGAGTACGCCGTCGAAACCGTCATCTCGATGCACGACGTCGATGCCTTCGAGGACGACGTCTCGGCCTACCCGGCGATCGCCGTGCTGCGGAACGAACGCCAGCGCAAGGCCGTCGTGGTCGATGCCAACCGCAGCTTCGGTGAGTCGGACGTCTCTCGCCTCACCACTTGGGCTCGGCGAGGGCGCCGCGCAAGCGTCACCACGCCGTCGTACGAGGCGACGCGAGTGAAAGGTTGGTTCGCCGGTCGTGACCTCTGGCCAGCGGGATCACCGAGCCAGCTCGCGCTCATCGCCGAGTTGGAGGCGCGCTTTCCTCCGCTCCAGGACCCGGCGACTGGTACCCGGGTTGGCATTGGGGTGGCCACGGGCTGCGACGACGTCTTCATCACCACCGCCCCTGACTTGGTCGAAGACGATCGACTCCTGCCCCTCCTGCAAGCGCCTGACACCACAACCGGGTCGGTGGAGTGGTCCGGTCGGTACCTCGTCAATCCCTGGAACGGGTCCGGCCTCGTCGATCTCGAGCGCTACCCGCGGCTCGCCGAGTATCTCCACGGCAACGGACACCGGCTTCGTGCGCGACACATCGCGAAGCAGCGCCCGGCCACCTGGTACCGAACGATCGACCGGGTGGACCACCGGCTGAGGGAGCGACCCAAACTCGTGCTGCCGGACATGAAGGGTGCCGCCCACCCCGTCCTCGACGAGGGCCGCTTCTACCCGCACCACAACCTGTATTACGTGGTCTCCGAGGCATGGGATCCTGAGGTCCTCGGCGGGCTGTTGCTCTCGGACATCGCCAACCTCTTCGTTGGCGCCTACTGCGTCCGGATGCGCGGCGGCACCTACCGCTTCCAAGCCCAGTACCTCCGCCGCATCCGAGTGCCTGACCCACGGTCGATCAATCGGCGAACAGCCCGAGCTCTGGCCCGCGCTTTCGAGGCGCGGGATCGAGAGCGAGCGACTGGCATCGCCGCTGAGGTGTACGGGCTACCTGCGATCCCGGGGTGAGTCGGGCGCCGCGTCCCAGGCGATGTCGGGGTTGGTCGCCATGAACTGCAGGCACCGTCCGTGGATCGCGGCGGCGAAGGACTGGAACGACAGCGTGTCGGACGGGAAGCGGACCGCCCCGGTGGTCTTGTCACCCAGAGCGACGCAGGCGGCGTCGAGCAGCCGTTCACGGACCATCCGCTCGAAGAAGATCCCGTACCGGTCGGCGTAGCTCGAGTCATCGAACGCAGGATCAGGAGGCCACGCGGCGCCCTGGGGCTTCACACGCGTTGTGAACGCGATGTTGTCTTCGAGCAGCATCAAGTAGCCGAGCCAGGGGCGTAGTGGGGTGTCGATGATCCCGCGCTCGACTGCGGTCCAGATATCGACGGCCTGACCGAGGGCTTCGTCGGTTCGGTTGTTGAAGTTCTTCCCAGGGTCGTTCGGGCCCATCGACTTCAGCTCGATGACGCCTGCAACCCGGTCCGCCACCGTGACTACGACGTCCCAGCTCTTGCTGCGGCGGAAGTAGCCGGCGACCGGTCGCTTCTTCACGTCGATGAGATGAGCAGGGATGCCAGCGTCGATGAACACACGGACGACCAGCGCGTGAAGCGCATCGAAGTGGCGCCCACCTGTGACCTCGGCCCGAAGCCCTGGATTGAGAACACCCTCCTGTGCTTGGGATCGCTCGGCCTGGCTGCGCCGCACGTTCCAATAGGCGCCGACAGCGGTGTCCACGAGGTCGCTGTAGTCGGGCAACGGGTTGGTCACCGTGGTCTCTCGGTCGCCATCAGTCTCAAGTATCCCAACCGGCGTGAGCATGGGCGGTGACCCTCGACGCCGAAGATGTCGCTGGCTGATCGACCCCGACTGCTCGGCGTGGCGGCGCGGCGTACCGTGGAGGTATGCCTGAGCCATCGGACCAGGTGTCCTCCCGCCAGCGGCGAGCCAACTGGCTCGGACTGCGCACCCTGCGCCATGTCCCGAAGGTCGTCGGCGAGACCGACGGAGGGGAGCTGGTATACGAGGTGCTGTCCGTGCGCCTCATGCTCGACCCGTCCGGGGGGCACTTCGTGCGGGCGGCGGCCTGCTTTCGCTGTGCCCGGGAGATGGCCGGGGCTCCGGTCATGACCCCGCTCGACCTGGAGAGCCCCATCGAGCCGGTGCTCTGCCCCGACTGCATGCGCCAGGACGACGGGCCGGCGGCGCGGGCCGATGCGGGTGGAGGGCAGGCCGCATCGCAGCGGGCCGCCGAGGTGTTGCCTGGGGCCCAAGTGGCGGCAGAGGAGCATGCTGAGGGGGGCACGGCAGACCGCTGGGAGCGGCTGGGCGTGATGGAGGGCCACCTGAGGGCCGTCACCGACCGGGTTAACGAGCTCGGGCGGGTCGCCCGGTCGCAGCAGGCCGGATGGAAGGAGTCGGTGGCGCGAGAGGAGGCCGCGGCGAGGGAGACGGCCGCTCTCCGGGCCGAGCTTGCCGCCGTCCGGGCCGAGCTGACGGAGAGCAGGGCGCTGGCCGCGGGGGTGTCGGCGCTCGGCGACGACGTAGAGCGGCTGCGGGCCGAACTGGCCCGCGCCGGCGCCGGCGGCGTCGACCTGGCCGGCGAGGTGGCCCGGTTGGCTCGGCAGGTGGAGGCCCACGGCGCCTCTCTGGCCCGAGCTGTGGCGACCAGCGAGATCCGCGTAGTGGACGAGACGACCGGGGGGCGGGTGACGGAGCTGCAGCGGGCACACGAGGATCTGGAGCGCCGGCTGGCGGAGGTCGTCGTCGCCACGCCGGCGCCCGGCGTGCGTCGCGCCCAGGAAGGCCTCGACGCCCGCCTCGGTGCGCTGGCGGCCCAGGTGGACGAGCTGTCGGCTTGCATGGGCACGCTGGCCGATCGCATCGACGGCCTCCGGCGCGAACGGCGGGTGGCGGACGCCGGCCCGAAGCCGGAGCGGGTCACCGCGAACTTCCTCGACGAGCTCGACCGCCAGCTCGACGCGGCCAGCCAGCGGCTGGCTGGCCGCTCGGCCGATCCCTCGGGCTGAGCCGGCGGGCGCGGCGGCACCGCCGTCGGGCGCGTCCCGGGGCCCGCCGCCAGCGGGGGAGGGCGCTGTGGACCGACGACCGCGCCGACGTGCTCGGCGCCCTCTCAC
>JBPCPM010000067.1:0-7358 GCA_050999155.1 Solirubrobacterales bacterium | reverse complement strand
CGAGGCGCCAAGCGCACGATCCACAGGGACTCATTGGGGGGACATCAGATGGCACGGTCGAGCCTGGCAGCACTGTTCGCAGCGGTGGCGCTGCTCGTGACCCCGGCGCTCGCGGCTGCCGCGCCCGAGCCCCTGCCCTACCGCGCGGGAGACGAGTGCAACGGCCAGTGCAACGACATCCTGCCTCCGGGCACCGACGGCACGGCCAACCTCGCCGAGCTGGGTGTCTTTCTCGTCTCGGGCGAGCGCCCCGAGCACTCCGGCGACCAGCTGCCCCTGTACGGCAACCTGATCTACGACTACGAGAAGGTCAACAACGCGCGGATCGGCGAGTTCTTCAAGGACGACAGCTTCGGGGTCAAACCGTCGGACGTCGACCGTACCTACAGCCCTCGCGACGACGTCACGATCGTGCGCGACAAGAGCTTCGGCGTCCCCCACGTCTACGGGTCGACCCGCGACGGGGCGATGTTCGGCCTCGGCTACATCGCCGCCGAGGACCGCCTGTTCCTGATGGATGCGCTGCGCAACGCGGGCCGCGGGCAGCTGTCGAGCTTCGCCGGCGGCGCCAAGGGCAACCGGCAGTTCGACCGCGAACAGTGGGAGGTCGCGCCGTACAGCGAGGCCGACCTGCAGAAGCAGTTCGACCAGGGCGACGACCTCTACGGCGCCGACGGCACACAGCTGCAGCGCGACGCCGTCAACTACACGGCAGGCGTCAACGAGTACATCGACGAAGCGAAGACCGACCCGTCCAAGATGCCCGGCGAGTACGCGGCCATCGGCCAGCCCCAGGGCCCCGACGGGTGGAAGACGACGGACATCATCGCCACCGCGGCGCTGGTCGGCGGCATCTTCGGCAAGGGCGGCGGCACCGAGGTCGAAAACGCCGTCACCCGCCACCTGTTCCGCAAGCGCTTCGGCGGCAAGCGGGGCGAGAAGCTCTACCGCGCCTTCCGCTCAGCCGAGGATCCCGAAGCCCCGACGACCACCGACAAGCGCTTTCCCTACCGGGTGCGGCCCAGCAAGCCCGAGGGCCGGGCCCTTCCCGACCGGGGCTTCGTGAGCAAACAGCCGCTGGTGGTCGCGGCGACGGGCTCCGGCCAGGAGAAGGCCAAGGCAAGCCGTGCCGCCAAGGCGTCCAAGGCCCTGCGGGAGGAGCTGACGGCCAAGCAGGTCCGCCGCGCACGGGGCATGCTCGACGGCGGCGTGTTCGGCGGCGGCCCATCGGAGGTCTTCCCCAAGGGCAACTCCAATGCCCTTCTCGTCTCCAAGGAGAACTCCGAGACCGGCCGGCCCGTGGCGGTCATGGGTCCCCAGACCGGGTACTTCTCGCCGCAGTTGCTGATGGAGTACGAGGTGCAGGCCCCGTCGCTGTCGGCCAAGGGCTCGGCCTTCGCCGGCACCAACCTCTACGTGCAGCTCGGCCGCGGCCGTGACTACGCGTGGAGCGCGACCTCGGCCGGCCAGGACATCATCGACACGTTCGCCGCCGAGCTCTGCGAGCCCGACGGCTCAGAGCCCTCGATCAACTCGATGCACTACCTGTTCCGCGGAAAGTGCACACCCATCGAGCGCCTCGTGCGCAAGAACTCGTGGGAGCCGACCCCGGCCGACGACACCCCGGCCGGGACCGAGACCCTGGAGCGTCAGCGCACCAACTACGGCCTGGTCACCCACCGCGGCCGCGTCAAGGGCAAGCCCGTCGCCTACACCGCGTTGCGCGCCACCTACTTCCACGAGGTGGACTCGGCCATCGGGTTCTCGGACTTCAACGATCCGGGCAAGGTCCGCAACTTCAACGACTACAAGCGGGCCGCGAACAAGATCGGCTACACGTTCAACTGGTTCTACATCGACCGGGACGACATCGGGTACTTCAACTCCGGGGCCAATGTCGTGCGCGCCGAGAACACCGACCCCGACTTCCCCGTGATGGGCAAGCGCGAGTTCGAGTGGAAGGGCTTCAACCCCTCGACGCGACTGGCCGACCTGGCTCCGCAGGCCGAGCACCCCCAGGACCTCAACAAGCCGTTCATGTCGTCCTGGAACAACAAGCAGGCCCCCTCTTACCGCGCGGCGGACAGCCAGTGGGGCTACACGTCGACCTACCGCTCGCACATGCTCGACTCCCGGGTCAAGACCCAGATCATGGGACCCGACCGCCGCAGGATCACGCGCGCGGAGACCCTGTGGGCCGCCGAGGCGGCAGGCGCGACCGACCTGCGCGTGGAGCGGGTGCTGCGCTATGCCGAGCGCGTCATCAACCAGGGTGGCCGGGTCTCGGATCCCAAGCAGCGCGACGCGCTCGAGAAGCTGCGCAACTGGCGGAAGGACAGCGGCCAGCGGATCGACCGCGACCGGGACGGCACCTTCGACTCCACCGAGGCGATCAAGATCATGGACGCGTGGTGGCCCAAGTGGGTCGAGGGCCAGTTCACCCCCGTCCTGGGTGACAACCTGTTCGACGACGTCGTCGGGCACCTCAGCATCCACGACGGGACCGACCAGGGATCGGCGTTCCAGAGCGGCTGGTACGGCTACGTCCGCAAGGACCTGCGGACGCTGCTCGGCAGCCGCGTCAAGGGCAAGTACCCGCGCACCTTCTGCGGTCGCGGCAGCCTCGGGAAGTGCCGCGACATGCTGCTACGCACCCTCGGTGAGGCGGTCGACACTCCGTACTCGGAGATCTACAACGGTGAGGACGCCACCTGTGACCGCGGTGATCGCCAGTGGTGCTTCGATGCGGTGCGCCAGTCGGCGACCGGTGGCATCAGCCAGGATCCGATCCACTGGATCAACCGGCCGACCTACCACATGGTCCTGGAGTTCCCCGAGCGCCGCTGACGTTCGGAGGGCAGCGGCGCTCCAGGGTGGGGTAGCCGTCTGCCGAACCCGGCTGTGCGGGAAACTCCCGCCGGTGAGCTGGGTCGAGACCACATCGCTGAGCTTCTCCGCCCGCCACGCGCAGGACGACGCGGCATCGGCCGAGCGGATTCTCGACGAGCTCGAGGATCTGCGCCTCGAGCTCGAGCAGCGGCTGCCCGCGGTCTCCGAGGACGTCGCGGTGATCGTCCACTCCAGCCCGGCCCAGCTCGCCCTCGCCCACCCCTACCTGCTGGTCGCCCAGCGGCTGGCTGCCCCGGCCGCCCGGCGCTACCTCGCCGGCTGGGCCACCCGGACCGAGCTGCATGTCCTCGCCGACCGCGAAGTCGAGGCGCGCGCGGCGGGGCCCGAGTCGCGGCTCGCCCTGCTCGGCACGCCCGCCCGGCTGTATGCCCAGCACGCGGTGGCCACCGGCAGCGGCTGGCTGCCGCCTCCCTGGACCCCCCGGCGGTTCACGCGCTACCTGCGCTACGCGTGGCTGGTCGAGGGGGCCGCGCAGTACTTCTCCAGCCAGGTTCCGCTGTTCCGCGCGGCGGTCGGCCGCCGGCTGCGGGAGGGCCCCAAGCCCGCCTTCCCTCCCAAGGCGGCGGACGCGGTGGTCCTCGGGGGCACGGTGTTCGAGCTGCTCTCGGAGCTGCGGGGACCGTCGGCCTGCGAGGTGCTGGCCTCCCGGCCGCGCCGCGGAGGCCCCGAGGCAGCGGTGGCGCTGGCCTTCGAGGCGCCCGTGGCCGAGGTCGCGCGCGAGTGGCGCGCCCACCTCGAACGGATCCGGCCGGGCGGCGCCGACGGCGCGCGCACGACCTAGCCGGCCCGCCTCAGCTCGTCAGCGCGATGAGCATCCACAACACCCCGCCACCGCCGACCAGGCCGATCAGCAGCCAGATCAGCAGGCGGGCGGCCGGGATCTCGGCGATCGGGGGCGGCTGCTCGCCGAGCAGCTCATCGGTCAGCAGCTCGCGTGAGCGCTCGACCGCCCTCTCGGAGACGAGGATGTCCCGGGGCCCGGCCGCGAGGAAGTCGGGGACATCGAAGCCACGGGCGCGCTGGACCATGCTCGGAATCCCCTCCTCGAGCAGCAGGCCGCGCACGAACTCCACCTCGGCCTCGTTGCGCCCACCGGCCACGCGCACCATCTCGCCCCCTACGTAGCGCGGGTCGACCTTCCGGGCGCGGTCGCGGGCAGTCTCCCGTCCCTTGGCGTTCTTGCCATGCCAAGCCGGAGGGACTCCGCACCGCGGACACAGCGGCGAGGATGATTCGACCGGCTGCTCGCAGACAGGGCACGTCGGAGGTCGCTCAGTCGATGGCAAGCTGGGCCTCCGAGATCTGGCCGTCGACGATGTGAAAGCAGCGGACCTCCGGCTCGCCGTCGCCGACCACCGACACGATCACATACACCGCGTCGGGGTAGAAGGCGAGATTGACGTCGGTCTGTGACGGCCACGCCGGGCTGCGGGTGTGCGAGTGGTAGATCGCGGTGAGCTGCTGCCCCGCATCGTCGATCGCGTTGGTGATCCGCAGGAGATCCTGCGCGGAGATGCTGTAGCGCAGGGGGCTCGCCTCGGCGTTGGTCGCCCTGTACACGGTCTGCGCGGTACCGTCCTCCCCGCCGACCATGCCGCAGCACTCGTTCGGGGCCTCCTCGCGGGCGTGGGCGATGATTTCCTCGACGAGTTCGCGCGAGATCTTCACCGCAGGGAGTCTACGTCGGCGTTCTCGCGGTCGGTCTGCACCGATGCCCGAGGCTCGAACCCAACGCCCCAACGCGCCCTCGGGCGCGCGCGACGGTTGTCCGTTGACCACCGCTGGAGCGTCCTCTAGGCTCCCGCAGGTCGCACCCGGGATTTTCCCGTGGACCGCGATCGACCATTCCTAGGGGCCAACATGTTCGCCAACCTTGCAGAGCGCGCGGTACTGCCCGCAAAGAACGTCTTTCAGCAGATCGGCGATGTCGTGATCCTGACCAGCAAGACCGTTGCGTCGGCCGTGCGGCCGCCGTTTCCGTACGGCGGCGAGTTCGTCGACCAGTTCATCTTCGCCCTGAAGCTGTGCTGGCTGCCGATGTTCATCTCGGCCGTCGCCTTCGGCTTCGGCGCCCCGGGTCTGCAGGCCGCCAACTTCCTGACGCTGTTCGGCGCGCTGGACCGCCTCGGCGGCTTCTTCGTGCTCGCCTCGATCCGCGAGTTCTCGCCCTTCGTGGTCGCGGTCGTCGTCGCCGGCGTCGCCGGTACGGCCATCACCGCCGACCTCGGGGCCCGCAAGATCCGTGAGGAACTCGACGCCTTGATGGTTCTCGGCGTCGATCCGATCAAGAACCTCGTCGTCCCGCGGTTCCTGTCGCTGATGTTCGTGACCGGCCTGCTGAACATCTACGGCTTCATCGCCGGCACGATCGGCGGCATGGCGGCCTCGGTGCTCTACCACGCGCCGCTGACCGGCTTCTTCTCCACCTTCTTCTCCAACGCGTCGACCACGGAGCTCTGGGGCTCGATCCTCAAGACGACGCTGTTCGGCGCGATCATCGCCATCGTCTGTTGCTACAAGGGCATGACGACAGGCGGCGGCCCCGAGGGCGTCGGCCGCGCGGTCAACCAAGGGGTGGTCATCGCGTTCCTCGGCATCTTCGCCTTCAACTACGTCTTCACGCAGTCGCTGCTGGCCACGCACCCGTCGCTGTCCCAGGTGAAGTAGCCCATGGGCGCCGTACGCAACGGCCTGTCGACGATCGGGGAGATCTCCCAGTTCGGCGTCCGCATCATGGGCCTCGTCTACAGCGGGCGCGTGTTCCGCTACACCGGCGAGGCCATGCGCCAAGCCGGCATCTTGATCGTCGGCTCGACGGTTGTCATCTGGGGCTTCGTGCTGATCTTGGGCCTGCAGTGTGGCCTCGAGGGCGCGTACTTCAACCGCTCGGTCGGTGCTCCCGCCTACGCGGGCATCTTCGCCGCCTACTGCGATCTGCGCGAGATCGTCCCCTACGCCTTCGGGTACATGCTCGCGGCCAAGGTCGGTACCGGCATCGTGGCCGAGGTCGGAGCCATGCGGATCTCCGATGAGATCGATGCCCTGCAGGTCATGGGCGTCCCCCCCATCGTCTTCCTGCTCGCCACCCGGATGTTCGCCGCCTGGCTGGTCTTCCCGTTCGTGTACATGGGCGCCGTCGGGGTAGCCTATTTCGGCAGCTGGCTCGCCGTCGTCCAGCAGATCGGCGACGTCTCCTCCGGCGGCTACTTCCTGATCTTCTGGATGTTCCAGAATCCGCTCGACCTGGTGTTCAGCCTCATGAAGGGCTTCACGATGGCCGTGGTGATCGTGATCGTCGGCGTCTACTACGGGTACAACGCGGGCGGCGGCCCGGTCGGCGTGGGCACCGCCACCGCGAAGTCGATGGTGCTGAACATCGTGATGGTCCACGTGATCGGCATGCTGGGCACGCAGGTCTTCTGGGGAGCCAACCCACGGGCGCCCATCGGCGGCTGACGCCGCGCGTTCGCGGCACTAAGGAAGGAGCACGTTGAGCGACGACGAGAAGACCACCGAGCAGGAGGCGGCGCGCCCGGACGAGGAGCAGAGCTCCGGCGAGGGCGGCTCGAAGCAGACCCAGGCGAGCGTGACCCGCGAGCAGGAGCCCGCCGAGGGCGAGAAGGGCTCGGACGGCCACGGCGAGGGTGGCGACGAGTATGAGTGGCACACGGGCACGAGGCGAGACTCCACCGCCGACACCGATGCCGTCGAGTTCATCGACGTGAAGAAGTCCTTCGGCCGCAACACGATCCTCAACGGCCTGAATCTGGGCATCCCCGAGGACCAGATCTCGATGATCCTGGGGCCGTCCGGCACGGGCAAGTCGGTGTGCATCAAGCACATGGTCGGGCTGCTCTATCCCGACGAGGGCGACGTGCTCGTGCACGGCGAGTCGGTGCCGAACATGGTTGACGACGAGCTCTTCGAGATGCGCAAGAAGTTCGGTGTGCTCTTCCAGGACGGCGCCCTGTTCGGCTCGATGAACGTGCTCGACAACGTGGCCTTCCCGCTGCGCCAGCACACGGACAAGGGCGAGGACGAGATCATGGAGATCTGTCAGCGCCGTCTGCGCGAGGTGGGGCTCTCCGGCGCGGCCGACAAGTTCCCCAACGAGCTCTCGGGAGGTATGCGCAAGCGCGCCGGTTTCGCCCGAGCGCTGGTGCTCGACCCCGACATCGTGCTCTTCGACGAGCCCGACTCAGGGCTCGACCCCGTGCGCACGGCGCTCCTCTGCGAGCTGATCCAGGAGGTGCACGCCGAGAATGGCGGGGCCTACGTGGTGATCACCCACGACATCATGTCGGCCCGCCGCGTGGCCGAGTACATCGCCATCCTCTGGAAGGGCAAGATCGTGGAGTCGGGCCCGGCCCGGGAGCTCTTCAACTCGAACAACATGTTCGTGCGGCAGTTTCTTGCCGGGGAGGCCCAAGGCCCCCTCGGCATGGAGC
>JBPCPM010000036.1:0-25521 GCA_050999155.1 Solirubrobacterales bacterium | reverse complement strand
GCGGCGCGCCGCCCGGCGCGCCTGCTCGTCGCGCCCTCGCTGGACGGTCTGCTCCATCAGCTCGACCAGTCGCTTGGGCTGCTCGACTTGCGGATGGTGGCCCATCCGGTACCAGATCTCGACCTCGGCGTGGGGAATGGACCGTTGAAGGTGATGGGCGTGGTCGAGGGGGACGAGCTGGTCGTCGCTGCCCCACAGCGCGGTGACCGGCCCGTCGAAGCTGATCGTCCGCCGGTGGAACGCCCCGCGGGAGCGACCGGACGCATCGAGGGCGATGAGTGCGGCGCGAGTTCCCGCGGCGCCGGCCACCGCACGGGTACTGAGCCGGTGCAACAGGGCCGGATCGGCCTGGACGCCGTTGGCCACCAGCGCCGAGTAGGCGGTGCCGACCGCCATCCGGCTGCGCAGCAGCCCCGACAGGGCGAGGGCGCTGACCTCCCGGACCCCGGGCCGGGCGAAGAGCTCGGCCATCGAGATGCGCCCGTAGCCCGCGGGGGCCAGGAGCAGCGCGGCGTTGACGCGGCTGCGGGCCCGCTCCATGACCGCGGTGGCGACGGCCCCTCCGAGGGAGTGGCCGACCATCACGCAGTCTCCGATGTCGAGACGCTCGAGCGCCTCGACCACGGCGTCGGCGTACCCGCCGATCCGGGCCCGCGCCGGCAGGTCTGATCCGCCGAAGCCGGGAAGGTCGATGGCGACGCCGGGGCGCCGTGTGGCCTCGAGCACGCCGGCCCATCCCTCACCCGAATCCAGCAGCCCGTGCAGCAGGACCAGGGGCGGGCCAGTGCCGCCGGTCGTCCCCACGCGCAGGACGCGGCCGTTGGCGAGCTGAATGTCCTGGTGGGCGAGCATGGCGAGGCTTCGGGAGCCGTATCGGCGTCCGCGGGCACCCTGTCCACCGCCCGGGCCCTTGGCCTGGCGGGATGTTCGATGACCCGCCTCGGAACTCCTGCCGCCCCACACGGAGGGCAACGGCCCGATTTTCCGCTCTGCCACCGCTCGCTGTCCTTCAGCTCAGGAACTCGATGATGTGGTCTGCCACCTGCTCGCCCCGATCCTCCTGGACGAAGTGCGAGGCCCCCTCGATCGTCGTCTGCGGGCCGGCGGTCGGGATCAGGTCCACGAACTGCTGCCCCGCCTGCGGGTGGGGAAACACCGGGTCGGAATCCGAGAAGCACACGAGCGCCGGCTTGGCCCACTCCGCCAGGCGGTCGGACACACGGCGCATCGTCTCCGCGCTGGGGTCCTGCTCGTCGGTGGGGACCAGCAACGGGAACATCGCGGCGCCAGCCTTCGATTCGGCCGTGGGGAAGGGCGCCTCGTACGCGGCGATGACGTCGTCGGGCAGCTCGGTCGTCGTCGCCCCCTGCATGACCATCCCGATCGGCAGGTCGGGGTTGTCGGCGGCGAACGACCGCCAGGCCATGAACCCCTTGCTGACCTGGCCGGTGAACAGCCCGGTGTTGAGCACCACGAGCGCCCCTACCTGGTCCTCGTGTTCGACCGCCCACCGCAACCCGATGGGCCCGCCCCAATCACCGCCAACGACGACGGCGTCGTGGAGGTCGAGGCCGTCGAGCAGGCCGTCCATCGCCCGGCTGTGGCGGTCGTAGCTGTACCAGTCGCGGTCGGTGGGCTTGTCGGAGCGACCGAACCCCGGGAGGTCGGGACAGATGACGCGGTATCCGGCGTCGACCAGCGGCCCGATCATCTTCCGGTACAGGTAGCCCCAGTCGGGCTCACCGTGGAAGCACACGATCGGCCGGCCTTCGCCTTCGTCGACGTAGTGCACGCGCAGCCCGTCGACCTCGGCGTACCGCGGCTCGTACGGCCACCCGGGGAGGTCGCGAAACCGCTCGTCGTCGGTCCGGTGCACGTCCATACAACGACTCTATGCCGTCGCGGCGCAATGGTGTCGCGGTTGAACCGATGCCGCGCCGTATGCTCGATCCATGCGGATCGCCGTGGCAGCCGACGAGCGCACCGGGGTCGCCGAGGCGGTCGTCCAAGCCCTCGCCCAGCGAGGCCACCAGCCGATCGTGCACGGCGCGCTGCGCCCTGACGAGCCTGACGACTGGGCGTGGGCGAGCGAGGCCGCCGCCCGCGATGTCGCCGAGGGACGCGCCGATCAGGCCGTCGTCTGCTGCTGGACGGGCACCGGCGCCTCGATCGCCGCCAACAAGGTGCCGGGTGCGCGCGCGGCGCTGTGCGCCGACGCGTCGACCGCGTCCGGGGCGCGCCGGTGGAACGACGCCAACGTCCTCGCCCTGAGCCTGCGGACCACGTCGGAGGCCGAGCTGGGCGAGATTCTCGACGCGTGGTTCGCGGGGCAGCCCAGCGACGATGAGTCCGACCGCCGCAACATCGGCCACCTGGCGGACATCGAGTCCGCCAACGGGTGAGCTGCCGCTAGACGGAGTCCCCGGTCGCGCGCTTGGCCGTCGCCGGCTCGCGGAACTTCGTCGCGATCGTGATCAGCAGGTGGGCGACGCCGAGCCCGATGAAGAAGACCAGCGGCTCGGTCTCGCCCGAGAAGCCGAAGAGGAACGGTGCGGCGATCAGGAATCCGGCGAGCAGGTAGTCAAGGAGCACATGGACCGGCACGGGGATCTGGGCGATGAGCCCGGCCGGATTGTCGCTGGACGCGGCGACGACGAGGATCACGACGCCGGTGATGATCGACACGGCGATCGCGGCGTCGGACTCGAAGCCGATCAGCAGCGGCAGGGCGATGAAGGCCGCGGCCGCCACGTATTCGATGATTCCGTGGATCAGCGCAGGGATGGGTCCTTGAGTGAGCATCGCCGAGCAAATCCCCCTGCATGCGCACCCCGAAACCTGCCGGTCGGGGTCCGCGCCCGCTCGCGGCCGGGCGAGTCGCCGGGGACGACGTACTAGGTTGTCCGGAGAGCGTCGCCGCCCACCGAGCCAGGAGACCCCCATGGACTTCACCCCGACCGACCGTGTCTCCCGCCTGCTGGAGGAGGTCCGGCAGTTCATGGACGCCCACGTCTACCCGGTGGAGGCCGAGGCGATGGGGGCGCTCGACCGTGAGGTCGCCACGGGCGTCCCCTACCCGGAGATCCTCATCGAGATCCGCGCGCGGGCCCGCGCGGAGGGCCTGTGGAACCTGTTCCTGCACGACGAGCACCACGGGCCGGGACTGATCAACGCCGAGTACGGGATGCTCTGCGAGGAGATGGGCCGCAGCCCGGTCATCGCGCCGATGGCGTTCAACTGCGCCGCTCCGGACACCGGCAACACCGAGATCCTCGCCGAGCACGGCACCGACCACCACACCGAGCAGTGGCTCGGGCCGCTGCTCGAAGGCACCATCCGCAGCTGCTTTTCCATGACCGAGCCCGATGTCGCGGGATCGGATCCGACGACCCTCCAGTCGCGGGCCGAGCGCGACGGCAACCAGTGGGTGATCAACGGGCACAAGTGGTATACGTCGGGCGCCGTCGGGGCGTCGCTGGCCATCGTCATGTGCGTGACCGACCCCGACGCCCCTCCCTACGCGCGGGCCAGCATGATCTGCGTGCCCACCGACAGCCCGGGCTTCGACCTCGTGCGCCCCATCCCGGTCATGGGCCACGCCGCCGGACCGGGCCACTGCGAGATCCGCTACCGCGACTGCCGGGT
Organism: Solirubrobacterales bacterium; assembly: GCA_050999155.1. GTDB lineage: Bacteria > Actinomycetota > Thermoleophilia > Solirubrobacterales > 70-9 > JBPCPM01. Next base: position 21,876 of record JBPCPM010000036.1, on the reverse strand, counting down.
TCCGGCCGAGAACCTCCTCGGGGGCGAGGGCAAGGGCTTCGACATCGCCCAGGACCGCCTCGGGCCAGGCCGCATCCACCACTGCATGCGGGCCATCGGCACCGCCGAACGCGCCATCGAGCTGATGTGCCGCCGGGCGAACGAGCGCGAGGCGTTCGGAGGCCCGCTGGCCGACAAGCAGTTCATCCAGGACTTCGTTGCCCGTTCGCGGATGGAGGTCGACCAGGCGCGGCTACTCACTCTCCACGCCGCGTGGAAGATGGACACCGAGGGCAAGCGCGCCGCCCGGCAGCAGATCTCGATGATCAAGGTCGTCGCCGCGAACATGGTCATGGACGTCCTCGACCGGGCTATCCAGACCCATGGCTCCCATGGCATGTCCGACGACCTGCCGCTCGCGGCGATGTGGCGGTTCAGCCGGATGCTGCGGATCGCCGACGGGCCGGACGAGGTCCACAAGATGGTGGTGGCCCGTCGCGAGCTCAACCGCTGGGCTCCGAACGACGACGATGAGGCCACCCCGAGCGCCAACGGCGCGGGCTCCAAGCGCTCGGCCTCGGGCGCACCATCCGGTTCCTAGCCCGTGGCCGAATGTGCGCCCCGCGCGCTGCTGATCGACTTCGGCGGCGTCCTGACGACCAGCGTGTGGGCCTCGTTCGCGGCGTTCTGCGAACGCGAGGGCATCGATCCCAAGACCGTCAAGGACGTTTTCCGGTCCGACGAGCAGGCGCTGGCCGATCTGCGTGAGCTGGAATCCGGACGGCTGGCCCAGAGCGACTTCGAGCAGCGGTTCGCCTCACGCCTGGGCGTCGAGCCCGAAGGGCTGACGCGGCGGTTGTTCGCCGAGGTCGAGCCGGATCAGACGATGGTCGCCACCGTGCGCAGCGTCCGCGCCGCGGGGGTGGCGACGTGCCTGGTCTCCAACTCGTGGGGCTCGGGGCTCTACGACGAGCTGCCGATGGCCGAGCTGTTCGACGCCACGGTCATATCCGGCGAGGTGGGAATGCACAAGCCCAGGCCCGAGATCTACGAGCTCTCTGCGCAGCGGGTCGGGCACGCGCCGAGCGCGTGCGTGTTCGTCGACGACCTCCGGGAGAACTGCGAGGGCGCCCGGGCCGTGGGCATGACCGCGGTCCTGCACCGCCACCCGGCCGGCACGCGCACCCGGCTGGACGAGCTGCTCGGCTTGGGGCTTGTGGGCTGATCCGTTTCCTGGGACCCTCAGGGGGGGAACCCAGACCCGCGTCCCTCACCGCGGCCGCCCTGGGATCCCGGCTCCGCGCGCAGGTGGGCGAGGACCGAATGGACACCGTGCACGCGAACACCCCACGACGGTTTCGCGGCCCCGACCGGCCGCACCTCCGGCAGCTGCGCCGCCGCAAGCGCGGAGACGACACGCAGCTCGTCCGCGCCACTGACGAGCAGCTCGCCCGGTTGGTCGCCGAGGACGGATCCACCGCGGCCTTCCAGGTCCTGTACGAGCGTCACCGCCGCGGCCTCTTCGGATTCTGCGTGACCCTTCTCCGCGACGGCGGGGAGGCCGAGGACGCTCTCCACGACTCGCTGATCGGCGCCTGGCAACGCCTGCGCGACGGCCACGTGCCCGACCGGGTGCGCCCCTGGCTGTTCGGTGGCGCGCGCAACGCGTGCATCGACAGGATCCGCGCCCGCGACCGGGGTCCCACGGTCGCCGGAGAGTCGCTGATCGCCGACCGCCTTCGCGCCGAGCCCAGCGCCCAGGAGCTCGTCGAGCGCCGGGAGGACGTACGGACGCTGTTGGCCGACCTGGCGACGTTGTCGGAAGGCCAGCGTGCGGCGCTCGCGCTCCGCGAGCTCGGCGGCTTCGACCACGCCGAGATCGGCCAGGTTCTCGACACCGCTTCCCCGCGCGTCAAGTCGTTGATCTCCGAAGCACGCCAGGCCCTGGCCGAACAGGCCGTGGGACGGGAGCTGACGTGCGAGGTCCTGCGCGAGCGGATGGACGCCGGCGGAAAGCGCGCCCTGCGCGCCCGCCGGCTGCAGGCCCACCTGGCGCAGTGCCCTCGCTGCCGCGGCATGGTGCGCGAGCGGCTGGAGGCCCCCGCGCTCGGCGCCCTGGTTCCACTGGGTCCGTCGCTCGGCGGCGAGGCGGCGCTCGGCGCCGCCCTCGCCGGCGGCACCTCGACCTCGAGCCTCGGCGGAGTCATGGCGTTCGGTGGCGGCAAGGTGGCCGTCGTCGCCATCGCGGGTCTGCTGCTTGGCGGCGTGGGCGTCCGCGAGGGCGTCAAGGCCGTGGATGGCAGGCCCGATCGGTCCGCCCCGACGGTCACCCAGGCCAGCGCTCCGGCGCTGCGGCCCTCCGATCCCCTGCCGGGCGGGCTGGCCACGATCCCGGCCGCGGACGACACCGCCGGCACGAACGACGACGCCCGCGACGATGACTCCGCGGCGTCCGGCGACCCACCCTCGACGAGCGAGACGGACGACGGCCCGGCGCCCGCGTCCTCGCCCGCCTCCGCGCGCTCGACACCCCGGGCTCCGCAGCACGAGACCGAGACCACGGTCCGCGTGCCGATTCTCGGCACCCCGGTCACCCTGCCCGCCCCGCTGCAGCTGCCCGATCCCGATGCGGTCCGCGAACGCGCCCCGGTGGGGCCCGGCGCCGGCGGGAACGGCAAGACTCCCACCCCGAAGGCGCCGTCGACCGGCAAGGCCCCGGCCACCAAGCCCAAGGCGGCCCCGGAGCCGAGGATTCCGGCGTCACCGAAGGCCCGTGATCTCCCCAGCCAGGCAGTCGGACCCGGCTGAGTTCGGCTTCTCGGCGGATAGCACCCAACCTTCCGCCGCGGCGAGCGTCTGTGTTCATACCGTGTCGATCCAGCCCACAGCCCCGCGACCCATCCAGGGGGGTCGCGTCTCCCGTGACGGAAGCTCCGTTGCATCCGGGAGTCGGACGGTGCTCGCCTCGCATCCAACCCAGGCGACGCATCGAAGCGGGGACGACGTCGAGCAGCCACCACCTACCCGGGGTCCGGCTGCACGTCGACGTCGGTAGGGCCCGCGGGCGCGACCGGGAACCGGAAGGGGCCGCGGCAGGCGGCCCCTTCCGCCTGCCTGCGTTCGGGCGCTGCGGCCGGCGGAGGTGCGGCTAGCTGCGGGCGTGCTCGAGCCGCAGCTCGTGCCCGTTGAGCTTGGTGCCGTCGAGGTACTCGAGCACGCGGTCCGCGTCGGCGGACGCGACCTCGACGAACGAGAACCGCTCGAGCACGCGCACATCGGAGATCTTCTCGGTGTCCAGCAGGGCGCCTTCGGTCAACGCCCACCGCAGGTCGTCCTCGGTGATGTCGCTGCGGCTGCCACGGTTGATGAACAGCTTGGCCATGCCGCTGGGGGTCCCATCGGGCTCATCGACGGGCGAGTCTGCGTCGTCGGTGCCGCGCCGCGACTTGGTGTGCTTCTCCTCGGTTGCGTCGGGGGCTGCGATCTTCGGGTCGGCACGGTCCTCGGAGGTGGCGGCGTCGTCACCGGGCGCGTCCCGATCCGCGCCGTTGGACCCGGACGCGCGGTCGCGCCCGCGACGCCGGCGTGCGGGCGCGTGCTCGAGACGTTCGGCCGCGGGTTCCCACTCCTCGATGATGGCCCTCGACTCCCGCTCGATCTTGCGGATGTCGGGCAGTTGGGCCGGGGTGACGAAGGTCACGGCGCGGCCCGTGCGGCCCACGCGGCCGGTTCGGCCGATGCGGTGCACGTAGCTCTCGGTGTTCTGTGGCAGGTCGAAGTTGATCACGTGCGTAACGTGGTCGATGTCCAGGCCGCGGGCGGCGACGTCGGTCGCCACGAGCAGCCTCAACCGCTGGTTCTTGAAGGCCAGCATCACGCCGTCGCGCTGGCCCTGGCTCATGTCGCCGTGCAGGGCCTTGCAGTCGAATCCCATCTCGCTCAGGCGCCGGTCGAGCTGCGCGGTGGCGATCTTGGTGCGACAGAAGATGATGGCCTGCTCGGGGTTCTCGTCCCCGAGGACGGCCGACAGGCGCGCCGTCTTGTCCTTCTGGGCCACCTCGACGAACGCCTGCTGGATCTTCTCGACCGTCATCTGCTCCGGCTCGATGCGGACCTCTTCCGGCCACAGCATGTAGCGATCGGCGAGCTTGCGGATGGGCGGCGGCATCGTGGCCGAGAACAGCAGCGTCTGGCGGCCCTGAGGGCAGCGGCTCAAGATCTTCTCGACGTCCTCGATGAAGCCGAGGTCGAGCATCTCGTCGGCCTCGTCGAGCACGAGGTAGCGGACCGAGGTCAGCACCAGCGAGCGGCGCTGCATCAGGTCCATCATGCGGCCGACCGTCGCGACGACGATCTGGGCCCCGGCGCGCAGCTGGGCCTGCTGGGAGGCGATCGGCGCGCCGCCGAACACGGCGACGACCTCGACATCCACGTGCTCGGCGAACGAGCGCAGGGCCTGGGTGACCTGGATGCACAGCTCCCGGGTGGGGGTCAGCACCACGGCCTGGAGCTCGTCGGAATCCGGATCGACGTACTGCATCAGCGGCAGGCCGAAGGCCGCCGTCTTGCCGGTGCCTGTCTGGGCCTGGCCGACGACGTCGCGTCCCTCGAGGACGATGGGGATGGCCTGCTCCTGGATCGGCGTCGGCTCGGTGAAGCCGAGCTCGTCGAGGGCCGTCAGGACGGCAGGGTCCAGCTTGAGATCGTGGAATCCGCTCACGTCCACATGGTCGCAGGGTGCCCGAGGGGGCGCGGTGCGGTTCAGCGGGTGGGGTCGATCAGCAACTTGCCCGCAGAGCCGCGGGACCCGAGCTCGCGGTGGGCGTCGGCGGCGTCGGCCAGCGCGTACTCGCCGCCGATGACGATCCGCAGCGCGCCGTCGGCCACGGCGGCGAACAGCTCGGCCGCCATGTCACAGGCGAGCTCCGGGCGCTCGAGCAGGTGCACGAGCCAGAACCCCACGACGCCGCGGCTGTGGCGCATCAGCCGCGACGAGCGGACCTCGTTGGGCTGGCGGGTGGCGATCCCGTAGGTGACGAGCCGTCCGAAGGGGGCGAGCACGGCGAGGCTCTGGTCGAAGGTGTCGCCGCCGACCGAGTCCAGGACGACGTCGACACACGCGCCGTCGTTGGCCTCCAGCAAGGCAGGCTCCAGAGCGCCCGAGCGCGAGTCGAGCGCGACGTCCGCGCCAAGCTCCAGCGCCAGCTCGCGTTTCTCCTCGGTGGACGCCGTGGCGATGATCCGCCCCGCCCCCAGGCGACGGGCAAGCTGGACGCAGAGGCTGCCGGTCCCACCCGCGGCCGCGTGGACGACGACGCTCTCGCCCTCGGTCATCCGCGCGGACACGGCGAGCAGGGTCTGGGCCGTCAACCCCTGCACCAGGACGGCGGCGGCCTGGGCGTCGGTCACGCCGTCGGGCACGTCGAACATCTCGGATTCGCGCACGGCGCAGCGCTCCGCGTACCCCCCGCCGCGCATCGTCACGGCCGCGACCCGGCGGCCGTCGGGCTTCCGCCCGGCGACCTCGACGCCGGGGATCAACGGCAGCTGGGACTTGGCCAGGTACTCGTTGCGGCGCTTGTGGGTGTCGGCAAAATTGACGCCTGCCCGGTTGACATCGACCACGACTTCCCCATCCGCCGGCAAGGGCTCGTCGACATCGGCGACCTTCAGGACCTCGGGGCCCCCGAACTCGGTGATCTGCACGGCGCGCATGCCTGCGATGTCTACCGGACCTCTAGGATCCGCCGCTCCCTTGCGAGTGAGAGGACCGAAAACGTGTCGGTGACCGTTGTTGGATCCATTGCCTTCGACGCCGTGAAGACCCCCTTCGGGGAGCGCGAGAAGATGCTGGGCGGCTCGGCCACCCACTTCGCCCTCGCCGCCAGCTTCTTCACGGACGTCCGGATGGTCGGCCCGGTCGGGGAGGACTTCGGCGACGACGAGTTCGCCATCCTGCGCGACCGCGGCATCGAGACGAGCGACATCGAGGTGGTCGAGGGAGGCAAGACGTTCTTCTGGCGCGGCCACTACGGCTTCGACGTCAACGTCGCCCACACCGACGACACCCAGCTCAACGTCTTCGCCGAGTTCGAGCCCAAGCTCTCCACCGAGGCGCTGAACGCCGACTCGCTGTTTTTGGCCAACATCGTCCCCGACCTCCAGCGCCAGGTCCGCGGGCAGTGCAACGACGTCCGCTTCGCTGCCCTGGACTCGATGAACCTGTGGATCGAGACGGCCAAGTCCTCCCTGCAGGCGGCCATCGCCGAGGTCGACTGCGTCCTGATCAACGACGCGGAGATCCGCCAGCTCACCGAGGAGTCCAACCTCACCAAGGCGGCCACCGCGGTGATGGAGCTCGGCCCCAGCGCCGTGATCGCCAAGCAAGGCGAGTACGGGGCCGCGCTGTTCACCGCCGGCGGGTTCTTCTCGCTGCCAGGCTTTCCGCTCGACGATGTCCGCGACCCGACCGGCGCGGGCGACAGCTTCGCGGGCGGCTTCGTCGGGTTCCTGGACTCCCAGGAGGCCGACGCGTCCGACGAGGCAACCATGCGCCAGGCGATGGCCTACGGGTCGACGATGGCCTCGTTCAACGTGCAGGACTTCGGTACCGAGCGGGTCCGGGCTCTGACCACCGACGAGATCTCCGAGCGGTTCGAGGCCTTCCGGCGGATGACCCACTTCGAGGAGAGCCCTGTCGAGCTTCGAGCCTGACCGGCCGCCCCCGGTGACGGGGGCGGTGCTCGCCGGCGGCGCCAGCCGCCGGTTCGGGTCACCCAAGACGCTGGCGGGCGGCAGCGACCCGTTGCTGCACCGTCCGCTGGCCACGCTGCGGGCGGCGTTCGGCACCGCCGCGGTCGTGTGCAAGCCCGACACCCCCCTGCCGGACCTGCCTGACGACGTCCCCGTCTGGCACGACCGCTGGCCTCAACGCCATCCGCTGGCCGGGGTGCTGACGGCGCTGCACCACGCCGGGGGCCGGGTGGCCGTCCTCGCCTGCGACATGCCGCTGGTGTCGGCTGACCTGCTGCGGCGGATCGCAGGCGCCGGAACGGGCACCGTGGTGGCCGCCGGGCCCGAGGGCGCCGAACCGCTGTGCGGCGTGTACGCGCCAGGGGACGCCGAGGCACTGCGCGAGGCGCTGCTGGCCGCCGAGCCCCTGCGCCGCGCCATCGAGCGGATCGGCGCCGTCACCGTGGCTGCCGGGGGCGAGGAACTTGCCAACATCAACCGGCCCGAGCAGCTTCGGTGAGCCGCCAACCGGGACCGCCAAAGGTTTCGCCAGGCTCCAACGGGGTGAGATAGGAACCGAGTGGCCACCAGCGAGGAGACAGCAGGATGAGCGTCAGCGCGCAGAAGGTTGCAGAGCGCACGCCCGACTCGGGCGAGCGGACCCTTTCGGTAACCGACAACCGGACCGGCGAGAGCTACGAGCTCGAGATCACCGACGGGACGGTGAGCGCGATGGATCTCCGCGGCATCAAGGTCTCCGAGGACGACTTCGGCCTGATGTCCTACGACCCGGCGTACAAGAACACCGCCCACGCCCGGTCGGCCGTGACGTTCATCGACGGCGCGAACGGCGTCCTGGAGTACCGCGGGTACCGGATCGAGGACCTGTGTGAGAACTCGAACTACCTCGAGGTCGCCTACCTGCTGATCAACGGCGAGCTGCCCAGCCAGGAGCAGCTCGACAGCTGGAACCACGACATCACCCACCACACGTTCGTGCACGAGAACATCAAGCAGTTCATGGAGGGCTTCCGCTACGACGGCCACCCCATGGGGATGCTGCTTGGCTCGGTGGGCGCGCTGTCGACCTTCTACCCGAACGCCAAGAACATCGACGACCCCGAGCAGCGCTACATGGCGGCGGTGCGCCTGATCGCCAAGATGCCGACGCTCGCCGCCTTCGCCTACCGCCACAGCCTCGGGCTTCCGTACGTCTACCCGAGCAACGACCTCAGCTACTCCGAGAACTTCCTGTCGATGCTTTTCAAGATGACCGAGCCCGCCTACGAGGCCGACGAGCGGCTCTCGCGGGCGCTTGACGTCCTGTTCATCTTGCACGCCGACCACGAGCAGAACTGCTCGGCCGCGTCGGTGCGCAACATCGGCTCGTCGAACGTCGACCCCTACTCGGCGATCGCCGGCGGCGTCGCCGCCCTGTACGGACCGCTGCACGGCGGGGCCAACGAGCAGGTCCTGCAGATGCTGCGCCGGATCGAGACGACGGAGAACATTCCCGGGTTCCTCGAGGGGGTCAAGGACGGCAAGGAACGGCTGATGGGCTTCGGCCACCGCGTTTACAAGAACTACGACCCGCGGGCCAAGATCATCAAGAAGAACGTCGACGAGGTGCTTGAGGTGACGGGCAAGAGCCCGCTGCTGCAGATCGCCACCGAGCTCGAAAAGCACGCCCTGGACGACGACTACTTCGTCGAGCGCAAGCTGTACCCGAACGTCGACTACTACTCGGGCCTGATCTACGAGGCCCTCGAGATCCCGAGCGAGATGTTCACGGTGATCTTCGCCATCCCCCGGACCTCGGGCTGGGTCGCCCAGTGGCAGGAGATGCTCGACGATCCCCAGAAGGCGATCGCCCGTCCGCGCCAGATCTACACCGGCGACCACGACCTCACCTACCTGCCGGTGGGCGAGCGGGGGTAGCACCCCGCCCGCCGTGGCCCGGGCCTACCGCCTGACCGTCCGCGAACAGTCGCGGGTCCAGCGGCACGCGTTCGCCAGCCTCGGCGAGGCGATGGACGCGTTGCGCACCGAGGCCGAGGCGATAAGCCGCACCACCGACATGCAGACCGTCTCCGCGTTTCGCACCTACGAGCCGGGCGACCGCGTCGCTGCCCGCATCGAGATCTCACCTCCGGGCCTGCGCGGCCGCGACGCCGGGGTCGACGTCCGCGGAGACGGTTCGCTCGTGGCGTTTCGCAACTCGGTGTTCCGCAAGCCGCTGGAGCCGGGGCCCGACGGCGACGTGTACGCGGCGATCCGGGCCGTGCTGGAGCAGGGCCGATGACCGAGGATCCCGGCGCCGGGTCGCGGGAGCGCGAACCCGAGCTGCAGCCCGGCGAGGTCGAGGTCGGCCGCCGCGCCGTCCTACCCGGCGGCGCCGAACCGCCGTACGCCGTCTACATCAACGGCATCGAGCAGACCGAGGGCGCCGACTACACCGTGCGCGACCGCCAGATCGTCTTCGCCCGGCCCATCGTCAAGGAGCGCCAGCTCGGCGGCATCCGCTGGCTGTCGATGCTCCTCGGCCTGGCCGGCACCTACCGCCGCAACGAGACAGTCGACGTGCAGTACCACCGGGGCGGCTCGGTGGAACTGGCCTCGGACGTGGAGATCGTGGAGTGAGCAGAAATTGGGCGCGCCAAGCTCCCGACCCCCGCGACCGAGAGGTATCTCACCCGCCGACCCGCGACCGGACCAGTCGTGACAGCCGCCGGGCGGCCCGGCCTGCGCGCCGTTCCATCAGCGGCTCGTAGAGATCCCGGCGCTTGAGGCGCAGGCTGAGGCCGGTCTGTTCGCGCTCCATGTCCTGGCGCGGCAGGTTCAGCGGGTCGGCCCAGTCACCGCGGGCGCTGTTGCGTACCGCGGCGGTGAACCCCGCCTCCCGGCACGCCTCGATGGTCTCGGCGCTGGCGGTGCCGTAGGGGTAGGCGGCCGAGCGTACGGGCTCGCCGAGCAGCTCCTCCAGGTCCTTGCGGGAGCCCTGCAGCTCGCCGCGCGCCTGGTCACGGGTCAAAGTGGGGAGATCGGGGTGGGTACGGGTGTGGGCGCCGATCTCCCAGCCGGCGTCGCGCAGGGTGCGGACCTCGTCGGCGGTCATGATCCGGGCACCGTCGACGTCGGGGTGCGGTTGGCCCAGCCATCCCGACACGCAGAAGGTGGTGCCCACCACACCGAACTCGGCCAGGACCGGGGCGCCGACCTCGAGGTTGTCGGCCAGGCCGTCGTCGAAGGTCAGCGCGGCCAGGCCGTCGGCCGACCCGGCGGCGAGCCGCTCGGCCAGGTGGCGCACCGTCACCAGCTCGTACCCCCAGCGCTGCAGCAGGCGCACATCGCGGCGCAGCTCGTCCGGGCGCACGAGCAGGCCGAGGCCGCCCTGGCCGCCTGTGCTGTGGGTCGCGATGCCGTGGTAGGCGAGGATCAGCGGACCGGCCATCAGGACGCCACCGCCGACCAGCGCTCGGTGCCGTCGTGGTCCGTCTCGCGGCTGGCCTCGCCCCGCTTCTCGAGGTGCTCGAGGAAACACAGCGTGAGCGTCAGGCGCCACGTGGCGAAGGCCGGCGGCGTATCGGGCGGAAGGAGCTCGAACGCGGTCTGAGCGCCGTCGCCCATCCGCTCGCGCAGCGCCACCAGCTCGCTTTCCACCTCGGCCCGGTTCCCGTCGATGTGGGCCTGGATATCGCGGAACGGGCGGCCGTGGCCGGCCAGGCACAGGCCGGCGTCGAGCTGCTCGACCGTGTCGAGGCTCGACAGGAACTCGGCCACCGGGTCCTCGGACCAGCCGTGGTCGAAGTACAGGGTCACCCGCCCGATCAGGTGGTCGCCGGAGAGCAGCAGGCCCCGGTCGGGCTGGTGGAGGGTGACGTGCGACGGGGCGTGGCCCGGGGTGTAATGGACCTCCCAGGTCCCGAGGTCGGTGTCGATCTGGTCCCCGGGGACCCGATCGCGGTCGGGCTCGATGGCCTCGGCGACCCCGGTGGGCATCGAGCGGCGGGCCTGTTGGTAGGCCTGGATCGCCTTCTCGGGGACGCCCGAGTGCATCGCCACCTCCATCCGGCGCTGCAGCGACCCCTCGGGGTCGGCCATCTTCGTGGTATGGGCGTGGTCGGGATGCATCCACAGCTCGGAGCCGGTCAGATCGACGATCGGGGCGGCCTGGCCGTAGTGGTCGGCGTGAGCGTGGGTGCAGACCACAAGGTTGATGTCCGAAGGCCGCAACCCGACCTGGCCCATGGCGTGCTCGAGCTCCGACCAGGAGCTGGGGTGCTCGTCGGTCTGCTCCTCGTGGATCCCGGTGTCGAACAGCACGATGCCGTTGCACGAGCGCACCGCCCACGAGTTGCCGTGGGGCACGCCAGGCCACGGCAAGGGGAGGCGCAGGCGCCACAGCCCGTCGAGCACCCGGTCGCCCCGCCCGCGCTCGCGGCGCCGGCGGCGCGGCTTGAGGCGCGACGGCGCGGCGTCGTCCGACTCGTCGTCGCTCACGTGATCGCCGCAGCGGCCTCGAGCTCGCGCATCCCCTCGTCGAGGCCGGTTACCGGCCGGTAGCCGAGCTCGCGCTTGGCCTTGGCGATGTCCAGCGTCTGGGTTTGGGAGAAGATCCAGTACTCGATCGAGCTCAGGGGCGGCGCACCGGGTAGTGGCAGCCGCTTCCAGGCGGCCTCCAGCGCCCGGACCACCGGGCCAACGAGCCACGAGGGCGCCTCGCGCTCCGGCGGTTCGATGCCCTGGGTGCGCAGCAGCCGGGTGACGAAGTCGCGGAAGATCTGGGGGTTGTCGTCGGTGACGAAGTAGGCCTCGCCGGCCGCGCCCCGCTCGGCGGAGAGCACGACGCCCTCCACGACGTTGTCGACGTGGGTCGGCGTGGTCAGCTGACGGCCACCATCGATCCAGGCGAAGCCCCCGTCGCACACGGCTTCGACGAGCTGGGGCAGCAGCGTGCGATCGCCGGCGCCCCACACGAAGCGGGGCCGCAGGATCACGGCCTCGAGGCCATCGCGGTTCTCGTCGACGACGACCTGCTCGGCCATGGCCTTGGTCGCGGCGTACGGGGCGCGCGAGTCCGGCCGCAGCGGCGCGGTCTCGTCCACCCACTCCAGCGGTTCGCCGGCCATCAACACCGCTTCGGTGGAGACGTGGACCAGGCGACGGGCGCCGCCCGCGCGGGCAGCCTGGGCCACGCGCCGCGTCCCGCCGACGTTGATCCGTTCGAACTCGCTCCAGTCGCCCGAGGCTCCCAGGGCGGCCGCCGTGTGGACGACGAACTTGCAGTCCCGGGCCCCGGCCTCGAGCGCCTCGACGTCGTCGAGGTCACCGCGGACGGGCTCGGCGCCGTCGGCGGCCACGGTCGCGGCCGATTCGTCGCTGCGGGCCAGCCCGCGGACGGTGTGACCGTCGGCCACCAGGCGGCGGACCAGCCGGCGCCCGACGAACCCCGAGGCTCCGGTGACGAAGACGGTTGCCATCAGCGCCTCACCCTACCGGAGCCCCGGGCCGAGGCCGAACGCCGGTCAGGGGGTCTGGTCGAAGGCGCGGAAGCGGCGCACGGCGTCGCTCCAGGCCGGTTTGCGGCTCTGGCCGTCGAAGGCCACCAGGCCCTTCTGATGGACGTTGAGCACCGGGCCCGGCCTGGGGTTGCCGCCGCTCCAGTTCGGGCGCACGCGGAACTCCTGCAGCGTCCAGTACACGGCACCCGCCAGCCACGGCCGCTCGTCGTAGCGGTCGATGTGGAAGTTCAGCCAGTTGCGCTGGAAGTCGTAGGTCCCCTTCTCGTCGGCCGGCCCGTCGCGGTTGGCCTCGGCGCCGAACTCGCTGACCATCACGGCCTGACCCCGGTCGACGTAGTCGGTCTTGAGCCGGTCGAGGTACGGCCCGAGCGCGTTGATGTCGGCCACCGATCCACGCACGCCCTGGTACCAGCCGAAGTAGCTGTTGAAGCCGATCATGTCCAGCGGCTTGTAGCGCGATTGGTAGGGCACGACCGGGTACCCCGCCACGGCCATCGAGACCGGCCGCGTCGGGTCGAGCTCCTTGGCCGCCCGGGCGGCCTGCTGGATGTAGTAGCCCTGGGTGGTGCCGGGCTTGGAGCTGAGCTCGTTGGCGATCGACCACGTCAGGACCGAGGGGTGGTTGCGGTTCTGCTGGATGTTGGACCGCAGGTACTCGCGGGCCAGCTGGCGCACCACCCTCTTCTTCAGCTCCTGCGTCTCGAGCTGGTAGACGGGAATCTCCGACCAGATGAAGATGCCCTCGCGGTCTGCCTTCTCGTGGAACCAGGGGTGCAGCGGGTAGTGACCGCGGATGATCCCTGCGCCGGAGCGCGTGATCTCGGCCCACATCCGCTCGCGGTGGCGGTTTGACAGCGCCGAGCCGACTCCGGGGTGGTCCTCGTGCATGCCGAAGCCCCGTAGGCGCAGGGGCTTGCCGTTGAGGGTGAGGATGCCGTCGTCGACCTCGATCTCGCGCAGGCCGGTGCGCAGGTAGTAGCTGCTCACCGAGCCCCCGGCCTGTGCACGGATCCGCACCGAATACAGCGAGGGACGGTCCGGGGTCCACAGGCGGGGCTTCGAGATCCGCAGCTGCGCCTTGACGTACTTCGAGGCGCGCGCAGCGATCCGCGTGCTCTTGAACGTCAGCCGGTCGCGCCCGAAGGTCCCGCTCACGGAGACGTCCCGGCTGCGACTGGTCCGGTTGCGCAGCTTGAACACGACGTCGACCTTGGCCTTGCGGTTGCGCGAGTACAGGTCGCCGACGACCCGCATGTTCGAGAAGTCCAGACCGTCGACCTTGCGCAGGTAGACCTCCTGGGTAATGCCGCCGTAGTTCCACCAGCCTCCGGTGGGGGTGTCGTCCTTGGTCAGGCCGGCGGGTGGGAAGTCGGTCGGCCGGCGCACGTTGTTGACGCGCACCACCAAGGAGTTCGTCCCGTTGCGCTTGATGCGGTCGGCCTCGAGCTCGAAGGCCAGGTGGGCGCCGGTGTTCTTGCCGATCTTGCGGCCGTTGAGCCAGACCTCGGTGCGGTAGTTGACCGACTCGAAGCGCAGCAGCCAGTCCAGCGCCCGGTCGTTGTCGGGGACGCGGAAGTCCTTGCGGTACCAGCCGGTAGTCCCGGACATCGAGTCGTTGCCCTGCACGCGGGCGTTCCACGCGTTGGGGACGCGGGTCGGCGACCACGTCTCGTCGCGCTTGGAGTCGAACCAGCGCTCGGAGACGCCGACGTCGGTGGGATCGAACTTGAAATACCAGCGACCGCTCAGCAGGTAGCGGCCCGACGGACCGTTGCGGTACAGCGTCTTGGCCTGCGGCACGTCCGAGCCGGTCCGGGTCCGGGCGTCGGCCGGGTCGGCGGCCAGCGCGGCCGAGGCCGTTGCGCACAGCAGGACCACGGCGATCACGGCGGCAAGACGGTTCATGGCGGTTCCGGTGATGGGAGAAGACAGCGAGTAACGACGAGGGCGGGGCGTACACGCGGGGGGATCAACAGATCTCAACACGACGCGGCGCGCGAAGTTGTGAGCCAGGGTAGCCGGGTCAGCGGCTAATGCGCTCGCAGTTGACCACCCGGTCGGAGAAGTCCACGAAGGCGACGTCGCGCCCGGACCCGCAGTCGATCGAGTCGCGGCCGCCCCCGACCGCGCGCACCGTGTCTCGGCCGGCGCCGCCCCTGAGCACGTCGGCCCCCTCGTCGCCCCTGAGATGATCGGAGCCGGGCCCCCCCGACAGCGTGTCGGGCCCGCTGTCGCCCTCGAGAAAATCGTCGCCGGCGTCGCCGAACAGCCGGTCGGGCTCCGAGCGCCCGGCCAGGCGGTCGTTCCCGTAGCCCCCGCGCATGTAGTCGCTGCCCGCGTCGCCCTCGAGCACGTCGTCGCCCCCGCGGCCGTAGAGGGTGTCGTCGCCCGACGAGCCGAGGATCACGTCGATCCCTCGCGTCCCGATCAGGCGGTCGGCTCCCCGCGTGCCGCCGATGACCGACTGGCGCTTTTCCCCCGGGTCGCGCACGTCGACCCCGACGCCGACCACCGATTCGCAGCCTCGGCGGCGGTCGAGGGAGGGCCTGGCGGTCCACACCACCACCGTGTCGACGCCCGGGCCACAGCGGACGATGTCGGTGTCGGCGTCGTTGACGTACACGACATCGTCGCCGGCGCCGGCGTTGACGCGATCGCGGCCGGAGCCGGCCACCAGCGTGTCGTTGCCGGCTCCGGCGACAAGCGTGTCCTTGCCCGAGCCGCCGTGCAGGACATCATCGCCGCCGCTGCCGTAGAGCACGTCGCGGTGGTCGCGGCCGAAAAGCGTGTCGTTGCCCCCACGGCCCAGCATCCTGTCCCCGCTGCGGCCCCCGTCGAGGTGGTCGTGGCCCGAGCCGCCGTCGAGATGGTCCGGACCGTTTCGGCCCACCAGTGTGTCGGTTCCGGTTCCGCCGAACAGGCGGTCGCGGCTGCGGTTTCCGTCGATGTAGTCGTTGCCCGCGTCGCCGTAGAGGGTGTCGGAGCCCAGGCTGGTCTCCACGATCCGGTCGTTGCCGGCTCCTGCCCGGGCCTTGTCGCTGGAGTCTCCGGGGTCGATGTAGTCGTCGCCGGGCCCGCCGCTGATCCTGTCCCGTCCGGCGAATCCGAAGATGCCGTCGCGGCCGGTTCCGCCGTGCAAGATGTCGTGGCCGCTGTTTCCGTCGAGCCGGTCGTCGCCCGCCTGCCCGAGCAGCCGGTCGCTCCCCGAGCCGCCAACCAGCAGGTCGCTGCCGGGGCCACCGATCAGCGTGTCGGCTCGCCGAAAGCCCCGCAGCTCGTCGTCGCCTGCCCCTCCGACCATGTAGTCGGCGCGAAACGATCCGCGCAGCACGTCGCGGGCGTCCGTCCCCTCGCGCACCTGGATCCCTCCCTGGACCGCGATCGACCGCGGCCGGGCCCAGGAAGGAAGCGAGACGCGGCGCACGGTGCGCCCGCTGAAGCCGCTGGCCACGTCGATCGAAGGCCGGGAAGGGGTGACGACGAAGACCCGCCGGCCGGAATCGTCGAAGGCGAGATCCCCCGGGCCTGCGGCGATCGTCGTTCGGCCGGCGACGCGCAGATGACGGTAGTTGAGCCGGACCAGCGACGCCGAACTGCGACCCGGGGCCCCGAAGGCCCGGGCGCCGGTGGGGGCGACCGCCAGCTCGCCGATCGGCCCGGTTGAGGTGCGGCCCGTGACCCTGAGTCGCCGTCTGGCAACCCGCACCACCCGGCGGCCGCTGACCACCAGCAGCTCCCGTCCCGAGGGTGCGGCCGCGACGGCCCCGGCCCGGCGGCCGACCCGGCGGCGCGCGGTCCGCGATCCGGTGCGGGTGTCGATGGCGACCAGCGCTCCGGCGCGCCGGGTCACGAAGACGGTGCGACCCGCGTGGGCCGCCGCGACGCCCCGAGGGTAGGGGCCGAGCCGCACGACGCGTACGACGCGCCCGGTGCGGAGGTCGACCACGGCCAACCGGCCCTTGCGGCCCCCCGAGGCCACGTAGGCCGTGCGGCCGTTGGACGCGGGCGCCACGTAGCGCGCGCCGTGGGAGAGGGGGATCTGCGAGAGCGCTCGCCGGCCGCGCAGACCGACCACGCTCAACACGCCGCCCCCGGGACCTTCCGAGGCGACAAGGCCGGTGTTGCCGTCCCTGGTGATGGCGATAGACCTCGTGCGGCCCGGCACGGTAAAGCTCGTGGCGACCTTGCGGGAGTCGGTGTCGACAACCAGGACCCGGCCGCCCCCGGAGCCCACGAGCGCGAGCTGGGCCGATGCGGGGGTCGCGATGACCACCGCCCACCCGAGGCTGAAGGCGAGGACCAGCCCCAGCAGCTTCCACCGACTCCACACCCGATCGACTTGGAGGCCCGCCGTGCTCATCAGTCGCCCCTGGCCACCCCCGGGACACTACCCCTAGCGTGTCGGTCCCGCCAGTTCCTACCGACCGGCCGCACCATCTGCGCCGGTCCACTGCGGGCTCGGCCCGCCTCAGCGGCTGATCCGCTCGCAGTTGGTCACCCGATCCGAGGAGTCGACGAACGCGACGTCGTAGCCGGAGCCGCAGTCGAGGGTGTCGCGGCCGCCGCCGATGGATCGGATGGTGTCGTCGCCCGGGCCGCCGCGCAGCACGTCGGTGCCCTCCTCGCCCTTGAGCTCGTCGGACCCGGCACCGCCGGAGAGGGTGTCGTCGCCGCTGTCGCCCTCAAGGAAGTCGTCGCCGTTGTCGCCGAACAGCGTGTCGGCCTCCGAGCGGCCGGCCAGGCGATCGTCGCCGTCGCCACCGCGCATGGTGTCGCGACCGCTATCGCCTTCGAGCACATCATCGCCCCCGCGGCCGTCGATGGTGTCGTTGCCGTTGGAGCCGAGGATCACGTCGATGCCGTCGGTCCCGATCAGGCGGTCGGCACCGCGCGTCCCGCCGATCACCGACTGCTCCTCCTCGTCCGGATCGACCGTGTCGGCCGCCGCCCGGACGATCGTCTCGCAGCTGGTGAGCACGTCGAGGTCGTCGCCGTCCCCCCAGACGACCACGGTATCGGCGCCCCGGCTGCAGTTGACCGAGTCCTGCTCGGTGTCGTTGACGTGCAGTACATCGTTCCCGGCCCCCCCGTTGAGACTGTCGCGGCCGGTACCGCCGAACAGCGTGTCGTTCCCGTTGCCGCCGATCACCGTGTCGTCGGCCGATCCGGCGTGGAGGTGGTCGTCGCCCTCGGAGCCGAAGAGGGAGTCCCGGTGGTCTCGGCCGAACAGCGTGTCGTTTCCGGTCCGGCCGAACATCCGGTCCGAGGTCCGGCCGCCGTCGAGGTAGTCAGAGCCCGACTGGCCGTCCATGTGGTCGGGACCGTTGCGACCGATCAGCGTGTCGTTGCCGGCCCCGCCGAACAACCGGTCGCGGCTGCGGTTGCCGTCGATGTAGTCGTCACCGTCGTCCCCGCTGAGGGTGTCCGAGCCAAGGCTCGTCTCGACGATGCGGTCGTTCCCGGGGCCACCGCTCGCCGAGTCGCTGGAGTCACCCGGATCGATGTAGTCGTCGCCGGGCCCGGCGGTGATCTGGTCGCGGCCGGCGAAGCCGAACAGCGAGTCGTTGCCGGGACCGCCGTCCAGCAGATCCACGCCCGTGTTGCCGTCCAGGCGATCGTTGCCCGACTCGCCGAACAGCTGATCGTCCTCCGATCCGCCAACCAGCAGGTCGTCGCCCGCGCCGCCAAACAGCGTGTCGGGCAAGCGGAAGCCGCGGAGCTGGTCGTTGCCGCCCTGCCCGGTCATGTAGTCGGGGCTGAAGGTGCCGCGCAGGATGTCGGCGCCGTCGGTCCCGTCGTGGACGCGGACGCCGCCCTGGACGGCGATGGCCCGCGGGCGGACCGACGAGCGCAGGCTGATCGTCTTGAGCTTGCGGCCGCTGAACGCACTGGCAACGGTGATCCGCGGCCGGCTGCGACTGACCGCGTAGACGCGACGGCCGGCCTGGTCGACGGCCACATCGCCAGGACCCTTGGCCACGCTCGTCCTGGCGGTGACGCGCATCTGGTCGTAGTCGAGGCGCACGAGGCGCGTCCCCCGCGATCCGGGGGCGACGAAGGCTCGCGCTCCGGTGGGGGCCAGCGACAGACCGCCGACGGCGCCCACGGACCGACGGCCGGTGATCTTGAAGGAGGCCAGGTCGACCCGGACCACCCCGCGACCGGCGGCGACCAGCAGCTCCTCGCCGGACGCCGTCACCTCGACCCCGGAGGGGTCCTTGCCGACCGTGCGACGGGAAATCAGGCGGCCAGTTTCCGTGTCGACGGCGCTCAGCGTGCCGCTGCGGTGGGTGAGAAAGGCGGTCCGGCCCGACGGCGCGAGCCCGATGCCACGCGGGTAGGAGCCGATGGGTAGCACCCGCTCGACCTGCCCGGCGGTGAGGTCGACCACCGTGAGCCGGCCGCGGCGGCCGACCGAGGCCACGTACACCCGCGTGCCGTCCTCGGAGACGGCAACGTGGGCGGCGCCCGTGGGGATCGGGATCTCGGCCAGCCTGCGGCGTCCGCGGAGGCCGACGACGGTCAGGGTCCCGCCGGTGCGGCCCTGGGAGGCGATCAGGCCGATGTTGCCGTCGCGCGTGATCGCGACGTCCTGGGCGCGGCCAGGCACGGCGAACCGTGTGGCGACCTGGCGGGTGTCGAGATCGACGAGCGGCACCCGCCCGGTGTCCGAGCCCACGAGGGCCAGCTCGGCCGAGGCGGGCTGGGCGATCGCCACCGACCAGCCCAGGCTGAAAGCAGCGATCAGCGCGAGCAGTCTCCACTGCTCCCACCGAGAACGGGCTCCCGTGGCGTCCATCAAGGGTGTTCAACCCAACTCGCGGACCAAGGTCGCGGGGGGTTGTAGCGCGGTGGCAGGCACCCACCGTCCCGGGGCGACAGCTGGGCGAGATCTTGCACCCGCCCGCCGTCCGGCGCTCGGTGAACGATCAGGGGCGCCACAGGCCGGAGAATCGTTCAGCCAACGGTCGGACGGCCCGGCCTTGCTGCTCGGTGAACGATGAGGGGCGCCACAGGCCGGAGAATCGTTCAGCGAACGGTTCTCGGCGGCTACCGGGCGGCTGCGCGGGTTTCGACCGCGGCGATCAGGTGCTCGACCGTGGGGCAGTCGATGCGGTGGGTGGCTCCTCGCCGCACGACGGCGCCGGCGATCGCGTCGAGCTCGTGGGCTCGGCCCGCCACGACGTCACGCTGGAGGCTGCTGGTCAGCCCGTGGTGGGTCGCGTCGAGCTCGGCGAGCACGAGCGCGCTCTCGGCGGGCGCGCCGTCGGCTCGTGCGACGGCGCAGGTCTCATCCACGGCCGCCGCGAGCTCCGCTCGCAGGTCCAGATCGGCGCGGATCGCTCCGAGCGGCCGGTCGTGGGCCGCCGTACACAGGGCCAGCGGACACAGGCGTGTGAGCTTGGACCACATCGTCGCCGCTTCGGTCTCGCCATGGTTGACCTCAAGGCCGGCCTCGGCGAGCGCCGCCCCCGCGGCGTCGAGCTGCTCGCGGAGACCCGGCTCGCCGGTGGCGAGCCCGATCGCCGCGCCGCGCGAACGGTGTTCGATGACCCCGGGCGCGATCCGCTCTGCCTCGACGCGGATCGTCGCGGCCGCGACCCGCGGTCCGAATCGCTCGCGCAGGGAGGGCAGGTGCTCGATCCCGTTGAGCAGCGGCACCACGATCAGCGGCGACGCGGCGGCTTCGGCGACCCGTTCCAGGGCGCCGTCGAGCCCCGTTGCCTTGGTCGCGACGATCAGCGTTCCGACGGGGTCCGTGAGCTCCGCGACCGCACGCACCGGAACCGTGAAGTCACCGAGCATCGAGCTGGTCACCCGCAGACCGTCGCGGTCGATGACGACGGCGGTCTGCTCACGCGCGACGACGGTCACGGTGCGTCCCGCACGGGCCAGCGCGGCCGCGACCAGCCCACCGACCCCACCGGGCCCGAGGACCGCGATGCGGTCGTTGCCCGGTGCGGTCATCGCTGCGATCCCACCGGGTCACCCGACAGCTGCGGCACGGCGGGCCGGTCGATCAGCACGCCGGGGTTCAACAGCCAGTCCGGGTCGAGCTCGGCCTTGGTCGCGGTCAAGGCCCGGGCGAACGGCTCGGGTCGCTGGCGGTCGTAGCCGGGACGGTGGTCCCGGCCGACGGCGTGGGGGTGGTTGATGGTCGCGTCGGCGTTGCCGATCACCTCCGAGGCAACGGCCTTGATCTCGTCCCAGCTCTCCACCTCGCGACCGCGCGGGGCGGGAGCGAACACGCTGAAGTAGGGGGCCGCGCCGTCGGGGTAGACGTGGGTGATGCGGCAGGTGACGATCGCCTCGCCACAGAGCTCGCGAACCGCCGCGGTCACGTCGGCGCGGACCCGATCGACGAGCTCGCCGAGCCGGTCCCAGGTGGTCGCGGTCTCGAAAGTCTCCACCAGCACGCCGAGGCAGATCAGCACATCGCGCAGGTGGGGGGCCGCGAGGAAGGCCGAGCGCCACGAGGCGGACGTGTCGCCCGCCTGGGCCGCCTCGGCCGGCTCGCCGCCGGACTCGCGCGCAAGCTCCAGCGCCCGCTCGAGGTCGGCGTCGACCGGGTGGTCGGCCGACTCGAACCCGAGGAGCATGAGGGCGTCTCCGGTGTCCAGGGCGCCGGTGATCCGTGCCTCGTCGGGATCGACGAGGCGGCAGGTCGCCGGGTCCAGGCCGGACTGGGAGATCGCGCGCAGCGCCCCGAGCCCTGTCGGGAAGTCGCGAAAGGTGACCGGCCGCGACGCGCGGTGCTCGGGCCGGCGCACGAGCCGGACCCACGCCGAGGTGATGATGCCCAGGGTCCCCTCCGACCCCAGCAGCAGGCGGTCGGGGCTGGGGCCCGCGCCGGAGCCGGGCAGCCGCAGGCTCTCCCACCAGCCCGACGGCGTGAGGGCCCGGATCGATTCCACGCGGTCGTCGATGTGGGTGGCCCGGGTCGCGTAGTGGCCACCGGCCCGTGTGGCGATCCACCCGCCGAGGGTCGAGTGTTCGAATGACTGTGGGTAGTGACGGACGCTCAACCCGTGGGGGCGCAGCTGTTCCTCGAGGCCCGGCCCGGTCGCGCCGCCGTCGATGCGGGCCGCCAGCGACTCGGTGTCGATCTCCGACACCCGGTCGAGGCGGCGCAGGTCGATCGACACGACGCCCCGGTGCCCCGTGTCGCCCCGCAGCTCGATGCCGCCGACGACGCTCGTGCCTCCGCCGAACGCGATCGCGGCAGCGTTGGCGTCGGCGCACCAGCCCAGCACCCGTTCGAGCTCGGCCTCGTCGCCCGGATGGGCGACCAGGTCCGGCGGGTGGTCGAACTCGCCGGCGACCGCCCGCACGACGTCGCGGTAGGCGCGGCCGAGCGCGTGGGTGAGCCGCTCCTGGTGGTCGGCCGTGAGGACATGCTCGAGCGTCGATGGCGCCTGCAGCCGCGGAGCCCGCAGACGCACGGCGGCCGCGGCCACCGGGGCCCGGGGCTCGAGGCCGGAGAACCCAAGCCGCTCGGAGGCCGGGCCGACGGCGGCCCGCAGCGCTGCCGTGTCCGGCTTTTCGTCCTCGTACCCCCAGCCCCAGTGGGAGCGGCGGCGGCCAGAGGACGCCGCGGGGTCGCCTCCCCACTCCCACCCTTTCGCAGAGGGGAAAAGGACAC
>JBPCPM010000031.1:0-8045 GCA_050999155.1 Solirubrobacterales bacterium | reverse complement strand
TGCGCTGTTGCCTTCGAGCGCCGAGGTAGGGTCGCGCAGCCTTTTCGGTCCGGGGATCGTGAGGGCCTGCGCGGCGGTGGGGGGCGTTCCCCCGGTCACCGCGGTGGCCACCGCGGCGCCGGCCGGCGCCGGCTCGGGTCTGTCTCGGAGGGAGGGGCTGAGGGCCGCTGTCATGGCGATCAGCAACGCGCTCGCCGAGACCGTGGCGGCGACCCCGAGGCGACGGATCCCTCGGGCCTGCAGCAGCTGCAGCGAGCGGGCCAGGGCTTCGGAGCCCGTCTGGGGCAGCTGGGCCTCGGTCTGGCGCCACGGTGGCGGAGCCAGGGCAAGCCACGCCGCGTAGTCCCGCCGCGCGGCGGCCATGGCCGCCGCGTTGGCGGCACACCGCTCGCAGCCGTCGGCGTGGGCGGCGACGCCCCTCGGTGGGTGCGGTGGCTCGCCGGCGTCCGGCCTGGCCAGGGTGGGCAGGGCCGCCGCGCAGTCCGCCAGAACGCCGGAGCGCCACCATGCCGCCGGCCGAAGCTCTCGGGCCAGGGCAAGCTCGGCCCGGGCCAACGAGCCGGCCACGGGCGCGGGGTGCTCACCGAGGGC
The DNA here is from genome assembly GCA_050999155.1 of Solirubrobacterales bacterium. Taxonomy (GTDB): domain Bacteria; phylum Actinomycetota; class Thermoleophilia; order Solirubrobacterales; family 70-9; genus JBPCPM01. Next base: position 7,454 of record JBPCPM010000031.1, on the reverse strand, counting down.
GTCGGCCATGGCCTCCATGTCGATGCGCGCGCCCACATGGAGGGCGAGCAGCTTGCGCTGGCGGACCGGAAGCCGCGCGACGGCGCTGCGGACAAGCAGCTGGCGGTCGGCGTCGCGGATCGCGGCCGCGGTATCGATCGCAGCCTCGGGCGGTTCTGGGTCGATCGGCCCATCCGTGCGCTCCCGAACCTGTCGGCTGCCGGCGTCGAGGGCCGGCCCGCCCAGGGCGGTGAGCAGCAGGCTGGCGAAGGTCCGCTTTGAGGCTTGCGCCTCCGGATATCTGCGGACCGCGACAGCGAAGCCGTCGGCGAGCATCCGGGCCGCCTCGTCGCGGTCCAGCGACGTCCGGTAGCAGAGGTTGTAGGCCCAGCCTGCGTTTCGGAGGTACAGGTCGGCGAGCGGCTCATCGGCACCTGGCGCCTCGGCCGCCGCACGGAAGCCGGCCTCGGCACCCGGGAGGATGTACGCGTCTGGCGTCTCGCTGCTGTGGCTGCTCATGGTCCCTGCCCGGCTCCGAGTTCCAGTCTAGATCCCGGCGCAAGTGGGCCCGAGGCGTGAACCCAACGAACTACCCCCTATAGGAAGGGAAACGTCGGGTTCGGCCGGTCCGGGGGCGCTTGGTGGGAGGATGGCCCGGTGATCGAACTCCAGTCCCACTCGACGGTGTCCGATGGCCAACTCGCCCCCGGGGACGTCGTCGAGGCGGCTCACGCGGCGGGAGTCACCACGCTCGCGCTCACCGATCACGATGCCGTCAACGGCGTGCCCGAGGCACTCGTCGCGGCGGAGCGGGTGGGGCTGCAGCTCGTCCCGGCGATCGAGGTCTCGAGCGTGCACCGCGACGCAGACGATCTCCACGTCTGCGGGTACGGCATCGATCTCGAGGCGATCGCCCCCCTGTGCGAGCGTGCCCAGGCCGAGCGGATCGAGCGTGCGGGGCAGATCTGCGCTCGTCTCCGTGAGCACGGGGTCGAGGTCCAGCTCGCCGACGCCGTCGCCGAAGCAGGGGGCGCCGCCTCCGTGGGCCGTCCCCACATCGCCAAGGCGGCCGGTGCGCGCAACATGAACGCGTTCTTCGCCGAGTACCTGGTTCCCGGGGCCAAGGCCTTCGTTCCCCGGTCCTGGCCGACGACGGCCGAGGCTGTCGAGATCATCCGCGCGGCCAAGGGCACGGCGGTCTTCGCGCACCCGTTCTGGGACTTCGACGATCCTGACCGTGTCGACGCGCTCCTCGATGACGTGGACTTCGACGGCGTCGAGGTGTTCTACCCGTCCCACACCCGGCGGCAGACGGAGTTCCTGGTGCAGCGGTGCCGTGAGCGCGGACTCGCCACCACGGCGTCGTCGGACTTCCACGGTCCCACCCACAAGACGTTCTCGCGGTTCGGCGCCTATCAGACGTTCGGGCTCGGCGAGCCGGAGTTGCCGCTGGCCTGAACAGCGTCGTCGAGGGCACCGACGTGGCGTGCGAGCGTGGAGATCACGTGCGCCACGGACTGCTCCGGCGACTCGTTCGCCGTGTCGACCACGAGGTCCGGGGAGACGGGGTCCTGGTACGGATCGTCGACTCCCGTGAGCCCGGAGATCTCCCCGGCGTGCGCCCGCGCATACAGCCCCTTGGTGTCACGTTGGGCGCACAGCTCAGCCGAGGCATGAACGTGTACCTCGCAGAAGGCCGGACCTACCAGGGCGCGTGCTTCCCGGCGAGCTTGTGCGTACGGGGAGATGGCCGCCACGATCACCGAGACGCCGTTGCGGGCGAGAAGGTTCGCCACCCAAGCGATACGCCGCACGTTCTCGTCGCGGTCCTCGTGGCTGAATCCGAGATCGCGGCACAAACCCTCACGAACAACGTCGCCGTCGAGCACCTCGTGGGCGACGGCTTGCTCGCGCAAGTGGGCCGCCACCCCCCGCGAGATAGTGCTCTTGCCGGCACCCGAGAGACCGGTGAGCCAAAGGACGACGCCCGGAGGTGGCACGCCCCGGGGTGAAGCCCTACGCCTGCTCATGCTCGCTGACCATGCCGGCACCCACCGTCTCGTTGCTCGATTCATCGACGAGGATGAAGCTTCCGGTGGTGCGATTGCGGCGGTAGGGGTCGGACATGATTGGAGCGCCGAGCCGAAGGTGGACCCGCCCGATGTCGTTGAGGCCGAGCTCGGTCGCTTCGGTGTCCCGGTGCAGGGTGTTGACGTCGACGCGATGGCGGATCGCATCGACCTTTGCCTTGACCGTGCGGGTGGTGTGCTTGAGGACGTACCGCGCTGCGGGTCGCATGGGCGCGTCAGCCATCCAGCAGACGGTGGCCTCGACCTCGCGGCTCGGCTCCGGGTGGTTGTGGGGACGGCAGATCATGTCCCCCCGTGACACGTCGAGCTCGTCGTCGAGCTGGACGGTGACCCCCATCGGCGCGAAGGCCTCTGCGACCTCGCCCTCGGCTCCATGGATGGCCGCGATCGTCGTGCCCAGCCCGGCGGGCAGGATGACCACCTCATCGCCCGGTTTGAGCACCCCCCCGGCCACCTGGCCCGCATATCCGCGGAAATCCTGGTGCTCGCCTGACGCAGGGTTGATGACGTACTGCACGGGCAGCCGGCAGTCCTGGAGGTTGCGGTCCGAGGCGATGTGCACGTGTTCGAGGTGGTAGAGCAAGGAAGGTCCCTGGTACCAGGGCATCCGCTGGGAACGCTCGACAACGTTGTCGCCGTCCAGAGCCGAGATCGGGATGAAGGTGATGTCGGGGACGTCGAGGCGGGTGGCGAAATCCCGGAACTCCTGCTCGACCTCCTCGAAGCGATCTTGGGCGAACTCCGCGAGGTCCATCTTTTTGACGCACACGACGAGGTGGCGGATCCCCAGCAGCGAGGCGAGAAAGGCGTGGCGGCGCGTCGGCTCGACGACGCCCTGGCGGACGTCGACCAGCACCAGGGCAAGGTTGGCGGTCGAGGCGCCGGTGACCATGTTGCGCGTGTACTGCACATGGCCGGGGGAGTCGGCCAGGATGAACTTGCGCCGCGCCGTCGTGAAGTAGCGGTAGGCGACGTCGATGGTGATGCCCTGTTCGCGCTCGGCGCGCAACCCGTCGGTGAGCAGCGCGAGGTTGGTATGCGGTTCGCCGCGGCGCGCACTCGTGAGTTCGACGTGCTCGAGCTGGTCGGCCAGGACCTGCTTCGAGTCATAGAGCAGGCGCCCGATCAGCGTCGACTTGCCGTCGTCCACCGAACCGGCGGTGACAAAGCGCAACAGCTCGCGCTCGCCCAGGGCCAGCGACTCCTCGGCGCTCTCGACAACCGCGTTCACCTAGAAGTATCCCTCGACCTTGCGGTCTTCCATCGCGGCCTCCGATACGCGATCGTCGGCGCGCGTCTCCCCGCGCTCGGTGATCCGGGTCGCGGCGATCTCCGACACGACGTCGGGCAGCGTGACCGCGTTCGAGCGCACGGCGCCCGTGCAGCTCATGTCTCCGACCGTGCGGTAGCGGACGCTGGCCGTGAACGGCTGCTCGCCCTCCATCAGCTCCATCCAGTCGCTGGTCGCGTAGAGCATCCCGTCGCGGCTGAAGACCTCACGGTCGTGGGCGAAGTAGATCGACGGCAGCTCCAGCCGCTCGGCCTCGATGTACTGCCACACGTCGAGCTCGGTCCAGTTCGAGAGGGGAAACACGCGCACGTGCTCACCCTGGCGGATGCGGCCGTTGTACAGCGACCACAGCTCGGGCCGCTGGGCCTTGGGATCCCACTGGCCGAAGTCGTCGCGGAAGCTGAGCATCCGCTCCTTGGCCCGAGCTCGTTCCTCGTCACGGCGAGCCCCTCCGAAGGCGGCGTCGAATCCGTGATGCTCGATGGCGTCGAGCAGGGAGACGGTCTGCAGGCGGTTGCGTGAAGCACGCGGCCCCGTCTCCTCAGTGGCGCGGCCCTCGTCGATCGACCGCTGCACCGAGGCGACTTCGAGCCGAACGTCCAGCTCTTCGACGAGCTGGTCGCGGAACTCGATCACCTCGGGAAAGTTGTGGCCGGTGTCGATGTGCATCACCGGAAACGGGAGCCGGGCCGGAGCAAATGCCTTCACGGCGAGATGCAGCAGGACAACAGAGTCCTTGCCGCCGCTGAACAGCAAGACGGGCCGTTCGAGCTCGGCGGCCACCTCGCGGACCATGTGGATGGCCTCGGCCTCCAAGACGCGCAGGTGGGAGAGTTCGTAGTGGGGTTCCACGGCGGGGTCTGCCTCCAGGAGGGTCACGAGGCGCTCTCGGTCGGTCGCGGCGGGGTTGAGGCCGCGGCTCGGACAGTGGGCGGTGGGGACTTGCGGTCACGAAGAGTGTGAAGGAGGAAGGCGATCAACCCAAGGGCGGCTGGCACGGCAAGCAGCAGCCATGCGGGAATCCCGATGTCGGCCTTGCTCAGCAGACCGAGGCTGCTGGCGACGAGCACGACGCCCAGCGCGATGCGCAGCGTGTCCGAGCGGAGCTGCGATGCGAGCCCGGCCCCGATCCAGACACCGGGGACCGATCCCACCAGGATGTTCAGCGCCAGTGGGACGTCGACGTTGCCGGAGAACAGATGGGCGGCGGCGGCCACCCACAGCAGGATCGCGGCGTGGAAGACATCGGTGCCGACGACGCGGACCGGGGTCAGGCGGAAGATCATGATCAGGGCCACGGCGATGAGGGCGCCGCTGCCGGCCGAGGTGGCGCCGAGCACAAAGCCCACGATCAGTCCGGTGGCGACCGCTGCCGCTTTGTGCCGCGGATCGAGGTCGAGGCCTTCGCGCTCGGAGGCGGCCGCGTCGGGCAACAGCAACGCGCGAGCCAGGACGGCTGCCGCGGTGAGCAGCAGGGCACCCGCGATGGCGATCAGCAGGGCGTTGTCAAACGAGGCGCCGTAGATCCCGTGCAACCACTCCAAAACGACCACACCGCCCAGGGCGCCGGGAATGCTGCCCGTGGCCATCCACCAGGTCAGCGGCATGAACACGGTGCCCTTGCGCAGGTGGCGCCAGGCGCCGACCGTCTTGGTGACTGCGGCGTAGGCGAGGTCGGTGCCGATCGCCACGACGGGTTTGACCCCGAAGACGATGATCAGCAACGGCGTCATCAGCGACCCGCCGCCCATGCCGGTGGTGCCGACGAGCACGCCGACGCCGAGGCCGAACAGGACGAGCAGGGGGTCCATAGTCAGCTCCCGGCCCGGTGCAGCCCGCATTCGAGCTTGCCCGACCCCGCCCACCGTCCTTCGCGGCCCTCGCCGGGGAGCGTGCAGTGCACGCAACCGATCGACGAGTAGCCCGCGTCGTGTAACGGGTTGTAGGGAAGGTCGTGCTTGGCGATCCAGGTCCAGACGTCCCGCTCGGTCCAGTCGGCCAGCGGATTGAGCTTGTGCAGATCGTGGCCGGCGTCCCACTCGAGCTTTCGGGCGTTCGCGCGGGTGGGCGCCTGGTCGCGGCGGATCCCGGTGACCCAGGCGTCCTGGCCCGCCAGTGCCCGACCGAGGGGCTCGATCTTGCGTAATCCGCAGCAGCGGTCGGGCTCGCGGGTCCACAGGGCCTCGCCGTAGCGCTCGGCCTGCTCGCCGAGGGTGATGCCCCGGTACGGCTCGATAGCGATCCCGAAACGTTCCTCGAAGGCCTTCCACGTCTCGTAGGTCTCCTCGAACAACACCTCGGTGTCGAGAGCGAAAACCTTGATGTCGGGGCGGACCTCGGTGGCCATGTGGAGAATCACCGCCTCCTCCTTCTGGAAGGAGCAGGCGAACGTTAGGCTCGGATGCCATCGGTCCAGCGCCTCAGCGATGACCTCCTGCGCGCCGAGCCCCTCGAGATCATCAACGATGGCAGGGCCACCGAAATTACGGTCAACGACTTGCGGCAGCGACCGCTCGGCGGCCGGCTCGGGGTGCCCGGCGAGGGGCGGCTCGGATGCCACGGTGGTCGCCGCCGTCGCTCAGACGGCGCACTCCCCTTCGCCGCGCACGACCTCGAAGGGCTGGTCGCGGTTCCAGTCGATGAACATGTTCATCGTGTCGAGGCCGAACTCGACCTTGATCCCGAGGTCCGCCGCACGCTCGGCGAAGGCCGGCGAACCGACCCGCTCAGCGAAGGCGTTGAACTCCTCGCCGTCGGTGCGCTGCTCTTCGTACATCCGCACCCAGCGCTCGACCGCATCGGGGACGCGTTTGGCGGGCAGGCGAATCTTCAGCCGCTCGCCCATCTTCACCTCGCCGCCCGCATAGGTCCCGCCGATGTGCGGAACGTAGGCGGGGATGGTGTGGTCGCCGACCTTGATCGAGGCGCCGTAGAAGCCGATGTTGGCGATGTGGTGCTGGCTGCAGCCGTTGGGACAGCCGCTCATCTTCACGTGGATGCGCTCGGTCAGCGGGTCGTCGATCTTCATCGACTCCAGCCGCTCGGCCACGGCTCGGTTGAGCCCCATGGAGCTTGTGATGCCGAGCTTGCAGCTGTCGGTGCCCGGGCAGCTGACCACGTCGGTGATCGTGTCCGCGCCGCTGTCGCCGAGGCCGAGCTCGCCCAGCGCCCGCCACACGTCGTACAGCGCCTCCTCGCGGACCCAGCGCAGGACGATGTTCTGCTGCACCGTCGTGCGGGCGTGCCCGCCGGAGAAGTCGCGCATGATCTGCCCGAGGCCGCGGAACTGGCGGCCGTCGAGGTCGCCACGGGTGACCTTGACCTCGACCGCCCGGTAGCCGTCTTGGCGCTGGGCGATCGTGTTCTGGGCGACGAAGCGGTCGAAGGCACTGCGGTCGCCGTTGGGGCTGGCGGCGTTCGCGGGAGCGGGCGGAGCGGTCTGCGCCTCGTCGAGCTCGAGCGTGCGCCACTCGGGATCGTGGTCGCGCTCGGCGACCCAATTGCCTTCGAGCTCCTCGTCGACCTGGCGGCGGAACTCCTCGGCGCCGATCTTGTCGACGAGCACCTTGATGCGGGCCCGGGCGCGGTTCTGGCGCAGCCAGTCCTGGCGGTTGTAGATCCGGTAGCAGGCCTCGGCCACCTTGAGGTAGTCGTCGGTGGAGACGAAGTCGTAGATGGTCGGGGCGACGCGCGGCATGATCGAGGTGCCGCCGCCGACCCGGACCTCAAAGCCCTTGACCTGCTCACCGTCGACCTCACGGATGCGGGGGAGGAAGCCGAGGTCGTGGATGCCGGTGATCGCCCGGTCCTCGTCGGAGGCGGTGAACGCGACCTTGGACTTGCGCGGCATCAGCTGGGTGAGTTCGTTGCGGACGAAGTAGCGCACGTAGGCCGCGGCGTAGGGGGTGGGGTCGAAGGGCTCGCCCTCGAGGATCCCGGCCCACGGGTCGCCCGTGACGTTGCGCACGGTGTTGCCGCAGCCCTCGCGGCTGGAGAGCTTGGCCTCACCGAGGACGCGCAGGGCCTCGTGGGCGTCGGCCAGCGGGATGTGGTGGTACTGGATGTTCTGGCGGGTCGTGATGTGACCCTTGGCC
>JBPCPM010000053.1:0-19843 GCA_050999155.1 Solirubrobacterales bacterium | reverse complement strand
GGGCCGAGCGCGTGCTGGCCGACCTGCGCCGCACGTGGGTCGACGGTGGCGACGCCGCCGCTTGGTGGTACGACGGCTGGGCTTCCGACGTCGTCGCGGGTGCTCCCGAGAGCCTCGACCGTGCCCTCGACCGCTGGCGCGATCTCTACCGCACGACCCTCGCCGAGTACACCGAGCAGGGCCGGGTCGCGGTCGACCCCAACGCCCCCAAGCGCGCTCGGGAGGCGGCCGCCAACCGGGAACGCGAGGCACGCGACCGACTCAAGCTCCTCCGCAACGAGGATGCCGAGGTCGGCCAGACCGACTTCTACTCCTACCGCTACCTGGCGTCGGAGGGGTTCCTGCCCGGGTACTCGTTCCCCCGCCTGCCCCTCGCCGCGTACATCCCGGGCGGACGGGCGGGGCGCGGCGCACGGGAGGGCGACTACCTCCAGCGACCCCGTTTCCTGGCCATCCGCGAGTTCGGGCCGGGAGCGCTGATCTACCACGAGGGTGCCCGCTACGAGGTCGTGCGCATCCAGCTTCCCCGCAGCAACGATGGGACGACATCGGTCGACACCGAGGATGCCCGCCGGTGTGAGGACTGCGGGTACCACCACCCCGTGGGCGTGGGCACCGACACCTGCGAAGGATGCGGGCACCGCCTCGGCGCCAAGACCTACGGGCTCCTGCGCCTGCAGACCGTGCACACCCGCCGTCGGGAGCGGATCTCCAGCGACGAGGAGGAACGGCGTCGCTCGGGCTTCGAGCTGGAGGTCTCCTACCGCTACGCCAGCCACGGCGACCGCCCCGGGCGCATCGACGCCACGACCACCGCCGCCGGCGAGCGCGACCGCGTGCTCCTCGATCTCACCTACGGCGACGCCGCCACCCTCCGTCTCGCCAACATCGGCCGCCGGCGGCGCAAGGAGCACAGCGATCGCGGGTTCTGGCTCGACACTCTCAACGGCCGCTGGTTGTCCGACCGCCAGGCCGCCGATGCCCCCGTCGACACCGACGGGCTCGATGACCTGGCCGACGTGACCAGCCGGGCCAAGGTGATCCCCTACGTCGAGGACACCCGCAATGTCGTCGTCGTCCGCCACGCCGACCAACTCGACGAAACGGCGGCGACGACGCTGCGCTACGCCCTCGAACGGGGCGCCGAGGCGTCCTTCCAGCTCGAGGATTCTGAGCTGGAGTCCACCGATCTTCCCGACCCCGCCAAGCGAGGCCGCCTGCTGCTCACCGAGTCGGCCGAGGGCGGCGCCGGGGTTCTCCGTCGCTTGGTGCTCGAGCCCGACGGCATCGCCAGGGTGGCCAGGGCCGCCCTCGACCGCTGCCACTTCGACCCTGAGACCGGAGAGGATCGAGATCACGCCCCCGGCGCTCGGGAGCGCTGCGAACGGGCCTGCTACGACTGCCTCCTCTCCTACCGCAATCAGCTCGACCACACCCTCATCGACCGCCATCGGGCTCGTGACCTGCTCCTCGACCTGGCTCGCTCTACGACGGTGGCCGGCGCCGGCGGGCGCACGCGGGCCATCACCCGGGACCTCATGTCGGCCCTGGCCGACTCGTCGCTGGAAGCCCAGTTCGTGGACTGGCTCGACCAGCGGGGCCACCGCCTCCCCGACCGTGCCCAGGTGACCGTAGGCGAGGCCCAGGCCCGCCCCGACCTCGTCTACGACCTCGCCCAGGGCCCTGTCGCCGTGTTCGTCGACGGGCCGGTGCACGACAGCGCAGCCCAGGTCCAACGGGACGTACGGGCTGAGGAGCGGCTCATCGACCTCGGGTGGGCCGTCGTTCGGGTGCGCTACGACGACGACTGGTCAACCGTGGTCGCCCGCTTCCCGTCCGTTTTCGGACCCGGCCTGCGTGGCCCGAACGCCACAGACAGCAGTCGTTCGTGACGCCCGACGCCACGTTCGCCCCCGGTGCCCTCGTTCGCGCACGCGGCCGGGAGTGGGTCGTGCTGCCCGAAAGCGCGCCCGACCTCCTGGTGCTGCGCCCTCTCGGCGGGGGAGAGGACGACACCGCCGCGGTCCTGCCTTCGCTCGAAGCCGTCACACACGCCACCTTCCCGTCGCCCACTGCGGCCGACCTCGGCGACGCCGCCAGCGCCGGGCTGCTGCGCACCGCGCTGCGCATCGGCTTCCGTTCGTCGGCCGGACCGTTCCGATCCCTAGCCAAACTGGCCGTCGAGCCGCGTGCCTACCAGTTCGTCCCCTTGCTGCTGGCGCTGCGCCAGGACCCAGTCCGCATCCTCATCGCCGACGACGTCGGCATCGGCAAGACCATCGAGGCCGGTCTCATCGCCGCCGAGCTCCTGGCTCAGGGCGACACCCGCCGCCTGGCCGTGCTGTGCAGCCCGGCGCTCGCCGAGCAGTGGCAGCGGGAGCTGCGCGACAAGTTCGCCATCGATGCCGAGCTGGTCCTGCCGTCCACCGCCACCCGCATCCAGCGCGGCCTCATGCTCAACGAGTCGCTGTTCAATCGGTACCCCTACGTCGTGATCTCCACCGACTTCATCAAGTCGCCGGCCCGCCGTCACGAGTTCGTGAACCACTGCCCCGAGCTGGTGATCGTCGACGAGGCCCACACCGCGGTGGCCGATGGTGCCGGCGGCGGCGCCAGGGCCCGAACCCAGCGCCATGATCTCCTCAAGGCTTTGGCCGACGATGCCACCCGCCACCTCGTGCTCGTCACCGCCACGCCCCACTCCGGCAAGGAGGAAGGTTTCCGCAACCTGCTCGACCTTCTCGAACCGGGCCTCGGGTCCGTCGATCTCGACGACCCCCGGGGCCGGGCCCGCCTGGCGGCGCGTTTCGTGCAGCGGCGCCGGGGCGACATCCGCCGTTACCTCGACGAGGACACCGCCTTCCCGTCCGACCGGCTGAGCCGGGAGGCGCCCTACGACCTGTCGCCCGCATACGCGGCATTCTTCGACCGGGTGCTCGCCTACGCCCGCGAGCAGGTGACCGAGGGCGGCCCGGGAGGCCGGCCCAGTGTGGACGGTGGTACGCAAGGAGGCCCGACCGTGCGCCAGCGGGTGCGGTGGTGGTCGGCCCTCGCCCTGCTCCGTACCCTGGCTTCGTCGCCCCAGGCCGCGGCGGCCACGCTGCGCACCCGGGCGTCGGCGGCGGAGGCGACCACCGTCGAGGAGGCCGACTCGCTGGGCCGCGCCACCGTGCTCGACACCGCCGACGACGAGGCCCTGGAGTCCCTCGACGCCACCCCGGGCGCCGACGCGGTGGAGGGCGTCGCCCTCGATCCCGAGGCGGCCAACGAGGCCGGCACGGCCGTCTACAGCGAGAAGCGGCGTCTCCTCGCCCTCGCCCGCCAGGCGGCCGAGCTGGCCGGACCGAAGCTCGACCGCAAGCTGGCCACGCTGGTCGACGAGCTCAAGGGCCTCCTGGCCGACGGGTACGACCCCATCGTGTTCTGCCGGTTCATCGACACCGCCGACTACGTGGCCGAGCACCTCGCTCGACCTCGCGTCCTGGGGGCCGAAGTGAACGTGGCGGCCGTCACCGGGCGCCTACCCCCCGAACTGCGGCAGGAGCGCATAGCCGCGCTGTGCGCCCGCTCCGGGCGGCACGTGCTGGTCGCCACCGACTGCCTGTCCGAGGGTGTCAACCTCCAGGAGCATTTCCAAGCGGTGGTTCACTACGACCTGGCCTGGAACCCGACCCGCCACGAACAGCGCGAGGGACGCGTCGACCGCTTCGGCCAGCCCCGCGACGTGGTGCGGGCCGTCACTGTTTATGGGCGCGACAACCGCATCGACGGCATCGTGCTCGAAGTGCTTCTGCGCAAGCACAAGGCCATCCGGGCCGTCACCGGCGTGTCGGTCCCGGTGCCCGACGAGTCCGACGGCGTGGTCGAGGCCCTCATGGAGGGGCTTGTCCTGCGAGGCCAGCGCTCGGCCGACCAGCTCACCCTCGACCTGGGCCTGGAGCGCCGCCGCGACGACCTCCACCGGGCCTGGGAGTCGGCGGCTGAGCGGGAACGCCGCTCGCAGACCAAGTACGCCCAGGAGGCGATCCACCCCGAGGAGGTGGCGCGCGAAGTGGCGGCCGCCCGGGGGGCACTGGGGACCCACGACGAGGTGGCGGCGTTCACTGTCGAGGCGTTGCGCGCCCTCGGTGCGTCGGTGACCCGGCGCGGTCCCGGTTGGGAGGCGGTGACGACCACTCTGCCCGTCGGCCTCCGCGACGCCCTGCCGCCCGGCCACGTCGAGCCGCTCCCACTGCAACCCGACCTGCCGGTGCCCCGGGGCCATGCCCTGCTGGCCCGCACCGACCCGCACGTAGAGGCCGTCGCCCGTCACGTGCTCGATGCCGCCCTGGATGCCGGCGGGCCCGAGCGGCCACCCGGAGCGGGTCAGGGAGCGTCGCGCGTGGCGGCCCGGGCGGGCGTCGCCCGTAGCCATGCCGTTTCCCAGCGCACAACCCTTCTGCTCGTCCGGTACCGGTTCCACCTCGACCTGCCCGGCCGTGAGGGCATTCGCTCGCTGGTGACCGAGGACGCTCGCTTCCTCGCCTTCGCCGGCGCCCCCGAACAGGCGGCGTGGCTGGAACCGGCCGCCGTCGAAGACCTGCTCAACGCCACCGCCGACGCCAACGTCGCCCCCGACCTGGCTGCCCAGCTCACCGACCGGGTGGTGGCGTCGCTGGACGCGCTCGGCCCCCACCTCGACGCCGAGGGCGAACGGCTGGCTGCCGAACTGCTCGACGCCCACCGCCGAGTTCGAGCCGCGGCCGTGGCGGCCCGTCGCGGGTTGAACGTGTCCGCGCAGCGACCGGCCGACGTGCTCGGCCTGTACGTGTGGCTGCCCGTCGCCGGCGTGGTCGGGCAAGGGTGACCGGCCCGGGCGGCCGGTCCCCGCAGGCATTCGCCGGGACGCCATCGGGGATGGCGGGCCGGTGACCGGCCCGGGAGGCCGGTCCCAGCGAGCATTCCCCGGGACGCACTCGGGGATGGCGGACCAGTGACAGTCCAGCGCGCTGTCACCGAGCAGCTCGGCGGGCTCACCACCGTCCGCACCGTCGGCGGCGTTGTCCCGCCCGACCTGCTGGCGCGCATCGTGGCCGGCGACGACCTGCCCGGGCTCCGGGCCGACGACTACCGCCTGGAGCTCGGGGTCTCGCCCCGTGAGGCGGCCAACCGGGCGTGGTCGGTGCTCACCGGCGCCTGGACCGCCTTCCGGGACGCCCTTGAGGCTCGACCCGACGGCGACCGGGCCACCGGGATGGTCCGCGACAAGTGGCTGGCGGTGCTCCTCCGGGAGCTGGGCTTCGGCCGGGTCCCCGCCACACCCGCCGGTGGGATCTGGATCGCGGCCGACGGACGCAGCTTCCCGGTCAGCCATTTGTGGCAGGACGTCCCGGTGCACCTCCTGGGCTGGAACGTCGAGCTCGACAAGCGCACGCCCGGGGTTGCCGGCGCAGCCGAACGGGCGCCTCACGCCATGGTCCAGGAGCTGCTCAACCGATCAGGCGACCACCTGTGGGCCATCCTCGCCAACGGCGCCACGCTGCGTTTGCTGCGCGACTCGACCAGTCTGGTTGGCCAGGCATACGTGGAGTTCGACCTCGCGGCCATGTTCGACGGCGAGGTGTTCAGCGACTTCGCCGTGCTCTATCTGCTGTGCCATGAGAGCCGGTTCGAGCCCGTCGACCCCGAGGCCGGGCCCGAGGACTGCTGGCTGGAGCGCTGGCGGGCCAACGCCGTGGAGTCGGGCATCCGCGCCCTCGGCGCCCTGCGGCTGGGCGTGCAGCGGGCCATCGAGGCGTTGGGCTCGGGCTTCGTCCGCCACCCCGCCAACGGTGACCTGCGCGGCCGGCTCACCCCCGACGGTGACCTCAGCCTGGCCGACTACCACCGCAGCCTGCTGCGCCTTGTCTACCGGCTGCTCTTCTGCTTCGTGGCCGAGGACCGCGGCCTGCTCGCCGACCCCACCTCCGCGGCCGGCCCCCGGCAGCGCTACGCCGAGTGGTTCTCCACCGCCCGGTTGCGGGGGATTGCCACCCGCCGACGGGGGACGCGCCACGGCGACCTGTGGCAGGCCCTGTCCCTCGTGCTCGACGGTTTAGGCTCGCCCGGTGGACGCCCCGAGTTGGGCCTCCCGGCCTTGGGCGGGCTGTTCGAACCCACGGCCGCCGACGTGGTCGGCGAGTGCGAGCTATCGAACGAGGCGCTCCTCCAGGCGCTCCGCCACCTGTGCGTGGTGCAGCCGCCGGGAGGCGGGCCCCGCCGGGTGGTCGACTATCGCAACCTGGGCGCCGAGGAGCTGGGCGGCATCTACGAGAGCCTGCTCGAGTTCGTCCCTCGCCTCGATGGGGCCACCCGCACGTTCACCCTCGAATCCCTGGTCGGCAACGAGCGCAAGACCAGCGGCGCCTACTACACGCCCACTTCGCTGATCGACTGCCTGCTCGACTCCGCCCTCGACCCCTCTGCTCGACGAGGCCGAACGTGCTGCCGACCCCGAGGCCGCGTTGCTTGCCCTGACCGTCTGCGACCCGGCCTGCGGCTCCGGGCACTTCCTCGTCGCCGCCGCCCGGCGGATCGCCGCCCGCCTGGCAAGGGTGCGCGCCGACGGGGCCGAGCCGACGCTGATCGACTCCCAGGCGGCAATGCATGACGTGGTCGGGCGCTGCATCTTCGGTGTCGACCTCAACCCAATGGCCGCCGAGCTGGCCAAGGTCAGCCTGTGGCTGGAGGCGCTCCAGCCCGGCCGGCCCCTGTCGTTCCTCGACGCGCATGTGAAGGTCGGCAACGCGTTGTTGGGGACGACACCGGCGTTGCTGGCGGCCGGCATCCCCGACGAGGCGTTCGCTGCAATCGAAGGCGACGATCGTAAGACGGTGGCCGCCCTGCGCAAGCGGAACCGCACCGAGCGCGAGGGTCAGGGTGTGCTCTTCGGCGGCGGCGGGATCGCCGTCGGCAACCGGACGCTGGCCGAGGCGGTCCACGCCATCGAGGCCGCCGGCGACCTGTCCCTGGCCGACGTCGCCCTGGCCCAGCGCCGCCAGCGCGAGCTGGAAGGGTCGCCCGAGTTGCGGCGTGCTCGCCTGCTGGCCGACGCCTGGTGCGCGGCGTTCGTGATCGACAAGCGGGCGGGCGCTCCGGAACTGACCCACGCCGTACTCGAACGGTGGCAGCGCGCCGACCTCGTCAGCCTCGCGACCGACGATGCCTTCGCCGAGGTCCAGCGCGTGGCGGCCAGGTTCCGGTTCTTCCACTGGCACCTGGAGTTCCCCCAGGTCTTCGTTGTGAACGGCGGGGGAGCGCCCGACGGCCCCGGGTGGACGGGCGGCTTCTCCTGTGTCCTCGGCAACCCGCCGTGGGAGCACGTCGAGCTGAAGGAGCAGGAGTTCTTCGCTGCGTCGGACCCCGAGATCGCGGCGGCGAGCGGCAGTGAGCGCAAGAAGCTCATCCGCGAGTTGGTCGACCGGAACCCGGAGCTGCGTAGCCGGTACGAGGCGGCCAAACGCCAGATCGACGCCGAGCGCGCTCTTCTTGGCAACAGCGACCGGTTCCCCTTGTGCGGTCGTGGGCGGATCAACACCTACGCCGTCTTCGCCGAGACCGACCGGGCGTTACTCGGCGACCACGGCCGCCTCGGCGTGATTCTCCCGACGGGCATCGCCACCGACGCCACCACACAGCACTTCTTCAAGGACCTGGTGGTGTGCTGGAACCTGGCGTCGCTCTACGACTTCGAGAACGCCAAGCCGCTCTTCGAAGGTGTCCACCGCAGCTTTAAGTTCTGCCTGCTCACGCTGAGCGGCCGGGCGTCGCCGGTCGACGCCGCCACCTTCGCCTTCTTCGCCCATGACCCGACCGACCTGGCCCGGCCCGACGCTCTGTTCCAACTCACGCCCGAGGAGATCACCCTCCTCAATCCCAACACCGGCACCTGCCCGGTGTTCCGCAGCCGCCGCGACGCCGAGATCACCCTCGGCATCTACCGCCGGGTGCCAATACTGGTCCGCCACGGCGACCCGGCCGGCAACCCGTGGGGCGTGTCGTTCATGCAGTGCCTGTTCAACATGACGAGCGACTCCGGCCTCTTCCGCACGCGGGCCGAGCTAGAATCCGACGGCTGGACAATGTGCGGCAACACCTTCCGCCGCGGCGAGGAAGCCATGCTGCCCCTCTACGAGGGCAAGCTCGGGCACCAGTTCGATCATCGGTTCGCATCGTTCGTTGGCGTCGGCGACAACGATCTTGTCCCGATTACGTCACGGCAGCCGGCTGAGGTCGTGGTGCCGAGATACTGGGTACCCGAGGAGACGTTTCGGGACCGGATCGAACGACGTAGTTGGGGTAGTCGCACCGCCCTCCTCGGTCATCGGCGTGTCGCCCGGAACAACGATGAGAGAACGTCGATCGCAGCCCTGCTGCCCTGGGGGCCGGCTTCCTACGGGTGGATACTGAGCACCGGTCCTGACGCCAGGGATCTTGCGGTCCTCGCTGCCGCCTACAACTCTGTGCCGTTCGACTACTGCCTGAGAAACTCCTTCTCCCAGCCATCAGTCCCGCAAGGAACCTCCGAGCAGGTTCCGGTTCCGCGCCCGGATGAGTTTTCGGCAGATTGTCCCTGGTCGATCCAACCCGTCGCGACGTGGATCCGACCGCGCGTTCTGGAGGTGACCTACACGGCGTGGGACATGGAGCCGTTCGCCCGTGACCTCGGCGACGCCGGCCCGCCGTTCCGGTGGGACGAGGAGCGGAGGGCAGTCCTGCGGGCCGAGCTCGACGGGGCGTTCTTCCACCTCTACGGGATCGAGCGGGACGACGCCGACTACATCCTGAGCACGTTCCCGATCGTCCACCGCAACGACCAGGCCCGTCATGGCGAGCACCGAACGTGGCGCCTGGTGATGGAGGCCTACGACGCCATCGCCACGGCCATCGCCGGCGGTGAGCCGTTCCGCTCGATCCTCGACCCCTCTCCCGGCCACGGCCCCCGCCACCCGGCCCGGTGACGCCCCGCCCGCCTCCGACGCTCCTCTACCACTTCACCCACATGGAGAACTTGCCGTCGATCGTCGCCGGCGGCCTTCTGTGCGAGGCGGCGGGGACGGCCCGCAGCTCGGTCGAGGTCGGCAACCGCAGGATCAAGGACCAGCGCCGGCGCCGGCCGGTACCCGTCGAGCCCGGTGGAGCGGTGTCGGACTATGTGCCGTTCTACTTCGCCCCGCGCAGCCCGATGTTGTACGCGATCAACGGCGGTCAGGTCCCCGAGTACACCGATGGCCAGGATCCGCTTCTCTACCTCGTCACGTCGGTAGAGCGTCTCGTCGAGCTCGGTCTGGCGCTGGTGTTCACCGACCGGAACGCGACACTTGGGTTCGCTCGGTTCAGTGCTGGCCTCGACGAGCTCGACGGCTTGGTCGACTGGACCCTCATGGGGTGCGAAGTACTGGTACAACACCCCCGACGACCCTGAGCGCCGGGAGCGGCGAATGGCTGAGTGCCTGGTCCACGACAGCGTGCCCTGGTACGCCTTCACCGCCGTGGCCGCCCGTACGAGAATGCGCAAGGTCGAGGCTGAGGCGCTCATTCCCGCAGGGCTGGCAGCGGGCGTCGAGGTGCGGCCGGCGTGGTACTTCTAAGGTAAGGACGACGATGATCAACGAGGCGCACGGCAACCTGCTCGAAGCTGACGTCGAAGCCCTGGTCAACACCGTGAACACGGTCGGCGTGATGGGCAAGGGCATCGCCTTACAGTTCGCCCGGGCCTTCCCCGCCATGCTGTCCGACTACGAGAAGGCCGCCAAGCGGGGCGAGATCCGGCTCGGCCGGATGCACCTGTGGGCCAACGACGCCCTCACCGGGCCCCGATGGGTCATCAACTTCCCTTCCAAGGGCCATTGGCGGGCACGGTCGCGGCTGGCCGACATCGAGGCCGGCCTGGCCGACCTCGTCCAGGTGATCCGGGACCGGGGGATCGCCTCGGTGGCGGTCCCGCCGCTGGGTTGCGGAAACGGCGGCCTTCGGTGGGACGACGTCCGGCCTTTGATCGAGGAAGCCTTCGCCGTGGTGCCCGACATCGACGTGCGGGTCTACCCTCCGGAAGGGGCACCCGCGGCCCGTGCCATGCCGAGCGCGACCCGTCGCCCGGGATGGACCACCGGCAAGGCCGCCCTCGTCGATGTCGTAGCCCGCTACTCGCAACGGGCACTCGACGTGTCGCTCATCGAAGTACAGAAGCTCACGTATTTCCTGCAGGTGGCGGGCGAGCCCCTGCGCCTTGAATTTGTGAAGGGCGTTTACGGGCCGTACGCCGAGAACCTCCGTTTCTCACTTCTCGCCGTGGAGGGCCACTTTCTCACGGGTTTCGGCGACGGCAGCCTGCCCGTCACCTCGGCTGAGCCGATCTCGGTGGTGGACGGAGCCGCAGGCGAGGCCGAGGCCATGCTGGCGGAACACGCTGATACTCGGGCAAGGATCGACCGCGTGCTCAGCCTGAGCGACGGTTTCGAGACGGCCTACGGGATGGAGCTGTTGTCCACCGTCCATTGGGTCGCCGCCACCCACGGGGCCCCCGACGCGGCGTCCGCGACCAAGCTCATCGGCGAGTGGAGCCCGCGCAAGAAGCGCATGTTCGGCGCCGACCACGTTGAGATCGCGTGGCAACGCCTGCGCGACGAAGCTTGGCTCGATGACCCGGGCCCGAGCTGAGCGACGCCGGTGCCGATCACCACTGGCCGCCGACTGCGAAGTGCTCCCGATTCGCTTCAGCTTCACGCAGTACACGGAGCCTGACATGTCGACGCAACCCACCAGCGCTCGGCGGAGCGGCGATCACCTCGAACTGCCTGTCGAAGAGGTGCTTCGCAGGCGAAGCCGTACCCGCCACGCGACGAGCTGCTCATCGATGATCTGACCGACGACGACGAGACCGCATTCTGGGAGGCGATCACCGTGTAGTGGCGGCCCCCGGGTGATTGTCGTCGACACCAACGTTTTCGGAGCCGACCTCCTGCGCGGGGAACGCGGTCAACCGACGCCTCAGGTCGTTGTTGCGCACTCCGCACCGTGCCACGAGTTGGCGGCCTCGAGCGAGATGACAGGGCTGTCGCTTCCATGAGTCCGGCAGCCGATCCGAAGTAGAATCTAGCGATGCGCTCTACCGCAGCTTCCGCTCCGGTCATCAATCGACCGAGCGCGCCGCAGCTCGAGCGGCGGGCCGCCTTCGCAGAGTTCAACCTCGGCAGCCCGTCTTTCACGCCCACTGCGGACGCCGCTGCGAAAGCCGCGTCGGTCGGGCTCGAGGCGACACTTCTGGCCGTCGATGAACATGCGAACGTGGTCAGCGCCCTGCCGGTGCGCTTCCGGCGTCGCATCACGATGGCGGACACGGCGACACTTCTCGGAACCGACAACAGCGGAGCGATCAGGGTCGTCGCGACTGTAGCGACGAATCCTCCGGGTCTGGAGCTCAAGCTGCGATACCTGGCTGGAAGTTCGGCTATCCCACGCGATCTGCTCGCTTCCTTCCGGTTTCTCCGCACCCTCCATCCGCCCATCCGCCTCGGGATGGCCATTGGTGACCGCGCAATAGGTGAACCACACGAGCTCCCGGTTGGCACGGAGTTTCCACAGGACTTCCTTGAACTCGTGCGTTCTCTGGCGTTCGTCCAGGCCGCAACAGGGATCGAGTTCTCCTTGCCGCCAGAGCTTGACGACGAAGACGTTCGAACGATGCGTGAGGCCGAGGCTCTACTTCAAGGCGAGACCGTTACGAGTCGGTGGTCGGACGCGACGCTCGGGCTGAGCACGATCGACTCCGAGCTTCTCGGCGTCGTCGAGGGCGGTGGCGCCTTCCGGCTCGAATTCGTCGCACCCGTCGTTGCAGTCATTGGGGGACATGAGGTTCCACTTGGCGATGCCAACTACGTGTTCCGTGTTGCGGTCCTCGAGAACTTCTCCGAGCTGGTCGAGGTCGCGAGTTCGGATGCCATGTCGGGAGCGCAGGCCAAGCTTCGACCGGGTGAGGACGACCGGTACGAGGTCACGCTCACCGCTCCTGCACGAATCGGATTCGATCTCCAGGACGTGCGGCCGCCCGTGGTCGCCTCTGTTGACATCCTCGACGCAGCGCTCCGCGGCTCGCTGCGTGGAGACGCGTTTCATCCGGCAGCTTCGTAGACGATGGATCCGGCGGGGCTTCAATATCGTCCCGCCGCGCAAGCCGATCAGGCCGCTCTGGCCGCGCAGGTGTGTACCAGCGCGGACCCACGGCTCGAGGCCTGGGTCCGAAACGACGCCCTCAATCGCCACCTCAGGTCGACTGCGACTGATGACTTCCGGCTGCTCGTGTTTCATGAAGATGCCGGACCCATCGTTGCGGTCACGGCGCACGAGCGAAACGTCGTCGTCGCCGGTCCGGACGGTGCGCCGGTGCATGGCTCGTACCTCATGGTCGCCGCGATCACGGACAGGTTCCGTGACGCGAAAGCGCCAGACGGCCGTCCGCTGATCGTCGCCGTGCTCGATGCAACCTTCGACGATGTGCGCGCTCGTGGGCGTGGCGATTGGGTGTCGATGATGGTGCATGCCGGCAACGGCGACGGTGCCGGCGTCGTCGAGCGACTCGGTGCCACACACGTTGGACAGTCCGGAGATGACGACGTCTACGTGTTGCATCTCGGTTGACAGCTCGGGCCCGTGGCCGTCGATGTCGTTTCCCGAGCCGAGGCCGCGGCCCGAGCGCGCTCGTCGGCGGACCATGGCACTATTCACGAGCATCGACGAGCTGGGGCCACACGGCGATGTCGGCGGCGACGAATTCGACGACAGCGAGGAGGGAGCCGAGTGAACTACGCTGACCTCGGACGGGGATTCGCCGGCTCGACTCCTCGATCACGGTGGAAGACCTTCGTTCTTGAGGCCCACAATGATGGGGACAGTGCCGGTCTGCTCGCCGAGGCGTTCGGACGCGCCAACGTCGGCGAGCCGGGACGCTGTCCACCTCCTTTGTCGAGGCGGTGGAGGCCACGGCGCTCCGGTGGGTCACGTTGCCCCACGGCGGCGCGAGGATCGGTGGGGCTCCCGTCGTCCTGCGGTTCGGCCGCAGGGTGCCCGACCTGGCAGTGTTGCTCGATGGCCTTTTTCTCGTCGAGTGAGCCGTTCCGGCTCTGGGGCATCCCGCAGATGACGGGGGAGGGCACGGCCGAAGTCGAGGCCGTCGACCTTCACGTCGGCCAGCAACTTCGCTTCGACGTCACGTCCACGTGGATGCGCGTCTACCTGTTCGACAGAGGCCGGTCATGATCACCGGGAAGCTGATGAGCGAGATGTTGCGGGAAGCGACGGTGTTTCTTGCAGAGAGGGGCGAGCCGACCAGCAAGGACGACGTACTCGCCCGCCTCGGCGGCGCCTTCGAGCTCACCAGCGAGGAGCGCCAGATCGTCCGCAACGGGCTGGAAGCGTGGGCCGACCGCTTCCTGTGGATGAGCATCGGTTTGGTCAAGGCGGGTTGGATCACCAAGGACGGCGCCGGCGTGTGGTCTGTGACCGATACCGGCAAGGAAGCGATCCGTGCTCATCCTGACCCGGTCACGTTTCAAGCCGCCATCGACGATGCCTATCGCGCCTGGCAGCAGTCGCGCGCTCCCGCGCAGCGCCGGGCGTGGCTTGTTCGGGGATCCTCCGTGCTCGGGGTGAATCTCGTTCCCGATTGGTTGAGCGACGGCTACTGCAGCCTGGCTGGTTCGCAGCTCCGAGCGGTCGACCCTGAGATTGGCTCCGACGAGCTGCGTGCCTTCGCATCCGAAGACTATGCGCATCTCAAGCACCACGAGCTGAAGGCGAAGGTCGACGAGATCGTGGCCTTCGTCACCAAGGTCAGTGCTGGCGATGTCGTCGTGACGACGAGCGAGCACCTCGTCTTCGTCGGCGATCTGACCGGTCCGTGCGAGTACGTCGAGTCCGATGGCGGCCGGTCCAACCTCCGCCGGCCGGTGGACTGGCGGAACCCGGACGCGCCGATCGACTATGCCGACCTCCCTGCCCCACTGCCGGCGCGCCTGCAGACCGGGAGCGTCGTCCTCGACCTCACGTCCGACTTGGGGCTCATCGACGAGCTGACCCTTCCCGCGACCGAGGCTGGAGCGTCCGACGACGGGGCCGTCGCGCAGCCGCGTCATGTGCACCTTGCGGAGCCTTCGTCTGGCCTGGCCGATGCCCTCTTCGTCGGCGCCGACTGGCTGGCCGAGGTGCGATCACTGCTCGACGAGCGCCGCCAGATCGTCTTCTACGGCCCACCCGGCACGGGCAAGACGTTCATCGCCAGGCGGCTGGCTGCCGATCTGGTCGGTCCGGAGCAGGTGAAGCTGGTGCAGTTCCATCCCGCGTACACCTACGAGGACTTCTTCGAGGGCTACCGGCCCGTGCCGGGCCGCAACGACGGCACCATTGCCTTCGAGCTGAAGCCGGGCCCGCTCCGTAAGCTGGTCGACCGGGCGCGGGAGCATCCCGAGCAGGCGTTCGTCCTCATCATCGACGAGATCAATCGGGCCAACCTGGCCAAGGTGTTCGGCGAGCTGTACTTCCTGCTCGAATACCGCGACCAGGCCGTCGACCTTCTCTACTCCTCCGACGACGAGGGCTTCACCATGCCGACGAACCTCTACCTCATCGGCACGATGAACACCGCCGACCGTTCGATCGCTCTGGTTGACGGAGCCATGCGGCGCCGCTTCGCCTTCGTGGCACTGCAGCCCGACGAGGAGCCGACCAGGGGCCTTCTTGCCCGCTGGTCGGCAGCCAAGGGCCTCGGTCCGCTCGCGGCGTCGGTGCTGACGGCGCTCAATGCGCGGATCGACGACCCCGACTTCCGGATCGGCCCGGCGTACTTCATGAAGAACGAGGCACCCGACGCCCATTCCGGTGAGAACCTCGCCCGGATCTGGCGGACGTCGATCCTGCCGCTGCTCCAGGAGCACCACTACGGCCAGTGGGAGGGTGTTCGCCGCCACTACGAGCTGGATTCTCTGCTGAAGAGCCTCGACGACGGGTGACCGATCTCCACCTCGTCGAAGGCGGCGGCTCGGTGGTCGTCAGGTTGGAGGACAACGTGGGGGACGCCCTGTCGGCGTCGAAGCTGGTCGAGGCGCACCGCCTGGGCGGCGGCGCGTGGGAGGTCTCCCCGCTGGCGAGGGTTGGTGTGGCCTCAATCGCCGGCGTGACGGTCTGGATCCGCCCCAAGATCGACATCCGCAGGATTCTGTTCCTGATGGGCTATGCCCGCGACCCGGGCTGGCGGACGGATCTGGTCGACCTTGAACAGGTCGGCGATCTCCTGCCCGTGTTGGCTTGGGCGTTTGCCGACCAGGCCGAGCGGGCGGTGCAGCTCGGCCTCCTCCAGGGGTACGTGGAGACCGACGACTCGCTCGCCGTCCTGCGGGGCCGGTTGCGGGACGCGGACCAACTCCGCCAACGCTTCGGCCTGGCCGTGCCCCTGCTCGTCCGGTACGACGACTACACCGTCGACATCGCCGAGAACCGGATCCTGCGGGCGGCGACCGAGCTGTTGCTCCGCCTGCCGGGCGTCGACGACGCGACCCGGGTGCGGCTGCGCGGCATGCGGCTCTTGCTCGCTGAGGTGGCGCCGGTTCCGGCTGGGTTGCCGCCGCGGTGGCGACCGACTCGGCTCAACGCCCGCTACCACGTCGCCCTGTGGCTGGCCGAATTGATCATGTCCGGCGATGCCGTCGACCACGTGCCTGGCGACGTCCGGATCAACGGCTTCATCGTCGACATGGCCAAGGTCTTCGAGGACTTCCTGGTCGCGGCCCTCATCCGTTCGCTGAACGCGATCGCCGGCGTCTGTAGGCCTCAAGACCCCAACTACCTCGACGCCGGCTCCCGGATCAAGATGGCGCCCGACCTCGTCTGGTACGTCGAAGGCCTACCTGCGGCGGTCATCGACGCCAAGTACAAGGCCGAGAAACCCGCCGGCTTCCCCAACGCCGACATCTACCAGATGCTCGCCTACTGCACGGCCTTGTCGTTGCCCGAGGGTCATCTGGTCTACGCCAAGGGGAATGAGGAGTCCGCGGCACATCAGGTGCGAAACGCTGACGTGACTATCTCCACGCACACCATCGATCTCCAACTGCTCCCCGCGGAACTCCTCGCTCAAGTCGACGCCCTGGCTCGGGTCGTCGCGTGTTCCTCGGAGGTGATCGCGCCTTGAGCGCTCTACCGTCCAGGTGGTCAATAGTCACGACCCCACCGGCGGTCGAGATCGCATTCCAGCCGCTGGTAACCGACATGGTCGCGGAGGAGGTCGATGGTGACGCCGCTGTGGCTCACGACCAGGATGGCTCCGGGGGTGAGTAGGGGGTGCCGGGGATGGGTGTCATCCAGGAACGCCTGCAGCCGGGCGCCGGCGACGCTCGACGAGTCGCCCCTCGCCGGCAGGTATCGGCGGTTTGCGCCGACAGTCGCGGGCTCATGGTCCCCACCTTGGCGCCGTGGGGGGCATCCCGAGATGCCGGCTACGGGCGATGGGATCAGCCGCTACCTCGGTCTCGGGGCGGGCCCTCGACACACCTGCTAGAAGCGATAATCGACAGAATCGCGTGTAGAAACGCCTGAATTGGCGAGATCCTCTGGTTCCGACCGTCCGAAGGCCGAGGGGGGACCGACGCCACCAAGGCCCAGGATGCTGCGGTCAGCTCGCCTTGAGCTGCGACCGGACAACGGTCGGAACGCATCGGCGACGCGGCGCTCGCGACCCCAGACTGCGGCCCCTCCGACGCACGGGCACGCATGCTCGCCGGCGCTGACCGCGAGGCCCAGGCGCCGGCCGCCGTCGTCGTTACGGGCGCTCGGTACGTGCCGTAGTAGTGCGGGTCACTGACCGTCACGGCCCGTTCTCAGCGGTCGGGCTGGACGACATCGACCGCCGTTATGCGTCGGCCTTCCAGCCCGAGTGGCCCATCCGACAACGGCACGTATGCGCTACCCCGCAGACTCTCTACCGGCCGCGCCGCGGGGCATTATCGGACGCCTTGGCCGCAACGGCTTCGCCGAGTACGTGGCAGCGGTGACCTACGCGCCTTCACAGTCGGTAGCCGGCAACGTCATGAGCGGCTCCCCCTGCTTGGCCTCCGGTCCAACCGGAGCGCCCGAGCCGTCGTCGTGCCTGGGCGCGGGCGCCAGCAAGGGCAGCAGCGCGCTCACGATCGTCGTCGTCATGGGGTTCGCTACGCCGCCGGCGCAGGCTCGAGGACCAGCGCCCGCGGTGAGCCGGCGAGCGCCGGTGCGTTGGCAGGGTTCGACCAGACCACGGTTTCGAGGAACTGCAAGAACGCGGTCGCCTCGTCGACGGTGTCGAAGTCCAAGTCGACGACCACGTAGTACGGATCGCCGATCGGTTGGTAAACACGCTCGTCGCGGACCCCGGCGTCGCGCCGCCCGTCGGCGAACCGGCCAAACGCGGCCAACCACGTCGCGAAATCGGTGATGGCGTGCTCGATGTGCAGTGTCCGCATTGTCGCTCCTGGGATTGCCGGCAGGGTCGATCCAGCCGTACGAGGCCGGTCGATTGGTGTCCATCCCAACTTCCTGGGATTTTCGGCTCGAAGGAGCGCACCCGCCCTGTCCTACGCTCGACCGCATGCGCGAAGGCTTGTCGATCGAACGGGCCGTCGATCGAGTTGCCCGACGGTGTAGCGAGAACGACGACGTGAGGGCACTCCGACTCGCGCTCGTTGAGGAGATCCGGTACACGATCGGCTTCGATGCCTACGCGTGGCTCCTCACCGATCCAGTGACCGAGGTCGGTAGCTCCCCGCTCGCTGACGTTCCCTGGCTTCCGGAGCTGCCGCGGCAGATTCGGCTGAAGTACCTGACCCCATTGTCTGGTTGAAGGCGACCGGCGCGGCGGCCACGACCGTGGTGGGCTGGTAAATGCCGTCGGCGACCTCGGTGACTCGGGTCTGCATCAGAACGGGACCTCATGGGTGAGCAGGCCGTTGCCTTGGGCCCGGCCGGAGAGGGTGCGGCAGAACTCCACCGCGTCCACGGTGATGTGCTCGCCGGAGCCGTCACCGGACACGAACTCGCCTCCGGCGGGGCCGGTGAGGACGAG
Organism: Solirubrobacterales bacterium; assembly: GCA_050999155.1. Lineage (GTDB taxonomy): Bacteria > Actinomycetota > Thermoleophilia > Solirubrobacterales > 70-9 > JBPCPM01. The sequence continues at coordinate 1,743 of JBPCPM010000053.1, read as the reverse complement.
GGTGAAGGACTGGCGGTGGCGCCGTGCCCACTCGGCGACGACGTCGGCGACGATGCGGCCGTCGTGGTCGGCGGTGAGCACACTTTCGCGTCCGGTGGCCCGTGCGATGTCGACGCGGTGCATCCAGGGGTCACGGGTCAAGATGGTGTCGAGCAGGTAACCCATCCGCCAGGTTTCGGTCGCGCCGCCGACCTCCTGCTTCATCGGCATGCTGCGGAAGGGCCGGGGTGCTCTGGCCCGCCAGCGGGCTGCCTTGGGGGCGTTGTGTTTGGCGCGGCCGATGAGCTCGTCGGTTGACAGGGCGGCGTTGTCGGCTACCTGCATAGCCGTCATCGCATCGATGAACGGCCCGCCCGTCTTCTTGGCAGCCTTGGTCGCCGCTCGCATGCGTCGCATGAGCGACGGGAACGAGGTGAAGTCCGACATCATCCCGACGCTGTGGCCGGCCATGGCCCGTACGTCCCACAGCGGGCAATCGGTCGGCTTTGCCCAGTCGTCAGAAGCGAGCGTGCGGAGCTGGTCGACCAGTTGGGCGTACTCGGCGCCGGCGAGCGCCTGGACCTCCGCTCGCGCGATCGGGGGGATGGTCTCGGTTCGCATCGAAGTCATCATTTCGTTTGCCTTCCTTTCGCAGTGGCCTTGCGCTTGGTTGTCTTGATCATGAAGTCGAAGAACATCTCCACTGCGTCGTCGATCAGCCGGATCCACCGGTCGCCGCCGGGGTCGTTGGAGATCTGCTGGTCGGCCAGGCCAGTGCCGAGCGCAGTGAACAGGTCGATGGCGCGCCCGTCGGTGATGCCGCAGCGCTCGAGCTGCTGGCCGAGGCGGGCGAGGCTGGCCTGGGAGATGGCGAGCGACTCCGGTAATGGCTCGAACCCGGGGATGGTGCGCTGGAACAGGAGTTGGTAGCGGGCGACGTCGGCGGAGCAGAACCGGACGAAGTAGTGGACGATGTGACGCAGGTCGTGACGCGGGTCGCCGTTCATCTCGGCCCAAGGCTCGGCGTCGACGAACTGCTGGCTGCCCTGCGCGTACATGGCGTCGTAGATGGCGTTTTTGGAGTCGAAGTAGCTGTACAACGAGGGCGGCTGCATCCCGACCCGGCGGGCGATGTCGCGCAGCGACACAGCTGCCAGGCCCTCGGCGCGGGCGAGCTCCCAGGCCGCCTCCAGGATCTCGCCCTTCGTGGCCTCATGGCGTTCGGTCCGACGATCGCGGATCGCTTCTACTAACATGCTTAGGATCATCTACGATCCATCGCATTCTGTCAAGGAGACCGTCCTCGGGCACACACTGGGCCGCCGAGAGCACCCGCCGTACGCGCCCAACCCGCGCACCACCATGCGCTAGCGAGCCCGGGCCCCCCTTGACCGATTACCCCGCCTACATCGTGGCCGCCTTGCTGGCCGGCGTCGCCCGTAGCTCGACGAGGTTCGACCTGTCTAGGGCAGGTGCAGCATCCGGACCGACGGGCCAGGAGCGTTGGCCAGCCAGCCGTCTTCGGACAGCAGGTCGGCGCCGAGGTGCTCGGCGATGCCACTTGTGCGTTTCGCTGGTCAGACGCCGGCAGGCTTCACCTCTGCGTGAAGAGACAACCACCCGGCTGGTTGTCTCACGGTGGGCTCCCACCGCGGGATGTAGTGCTCAAGGAACACTTGACCCACGAGCTCGCCCCGGGTCCGCACGCCGGTCTTGCGGAAGATCGACTTCAGGTGGTCTTGGACGGTGTAGGGCGAGACGTGC
>JBPCPM010000015.1:0-18971 GCA_050999155.1 Solirubrobacterales bacterium | reverse complement strand
TCTGCCCTCCCTCCCCCTTCCCGGCCCACACCCCGGCGCAGACCCCCCCTCCCCTTTCGCGCCTTCTCTCCCCCCCCCCCCCCGCGACCGTTGTACGAGCTCGTCTGTGACCGACTCGGCGCCCAGCGCGGGGAGTTCGGTGCCTCGATGGCCGTCGAGCTGGTCAACGACGGCCCCGTGACCATCGTCCTCGACGGCTGATGGTCCCGCATTCGGCGCTCTCCGGGGAGGCGTATACTCCCCTCACCTTTTCGCCACCCACGGCTGGGGTCTCGGTGGGCGTGTGCCCACCTTTTTTCGGCCCAAAGACGGAGAATCAGCGCACCGGATGACCATCGAGCAGACCATCGAAGACCGCTTGGCCGACGTCGAACCGTCGGTCGAAGTGGTCATGGTCGAACGCCACTGTCGCGAGGGGCTGTGCCTGTACATCGACCACCCGGACGGGGTCAGCCTCGAGCTGTGCGAGCGCGTCACCAACCATCTGCGTGACCTGCTGACCCACCACTCGCTGACCGTTTCGTCTCCCGGGGCCGATCGGCCGCTGACCAAACCCGAGCATTTCCGGCGGTTTCTTGGCCGCCGGGTCCGGGTCCGGACCCGTGAGGCCGTCGAGGGGCGCAAGAGCTTCACCGGGACCCTCGTCTCGGCCGACGAGAAGGTCGTCGATGTCGACGTCGACGACGACGCCGATCAGATCACCATTCCGCTGCACCGCATCCACCGTTCGAACCTCGTGCCCGAACTGCCCGGAGGGACGTCATGACCCAGGAGATCGTCGAAGCCGTCCACGCTGTCGCGCAGGAGAAGGGCATCGCCGCCGAGCGCCTGATGACCGCCCTCGAGGACGCGCTGCTGTCGGCCTACAAGAAGAGCCCGGGCTCGGCGCGGTACGCCCGCGTCGATCTCGACCACGACACGGCCGACTTCCGGGTCTTCGAGCTGCTCGTCCCGCCCGAGCTCGAGGAGGAGCTCCTCGCCGAGCAGATCGTCGAGGAGTCCGAGATCGATCCGGAGACCGGTGAGCTGCGCGAGCCGGCCGAGCCCGAGCTCGATCCCGAGAAGCTGGCCCAGTACGAGGACCAGATCGGCACGCGCGACGTCACCCCCGACAACTTCGGCCGCATCGCCGCCCAGACGGCCAAGCAGGTGATCCTGCAGCGGATCCGCGAGGCCGAGCGGGACATGATGTACGACGAGTACCAGGACCGGGTCGGCGAGCTGATCACCGGCCTCATCCAGCAGTCTGACAACCGCTACACGCTGGTCCAGCTCCGCGAACGCGTCGAGGCCCTGCTGCCGCGCTCCGAGCAGGTGCCCGGCGAGCGCTACGACCACGGAACCCGCGTCAAGGCCGTCATCACCGACGTGTCGAACGCCACCAAAGGGCCGAGCATCGTCGTCTCGCGGCGCAGCCCCGAGCTGATCAAGTCGCTGTTCGAGCTCGAGGTCCCCGAGATCGCCGACTCGCTCGTGGAGATCGTCAACGTGGCCCGCGAGCCTGGCTACCGGTCGAAGATCGCGGTCGTCTCCCATGCCGACAGCGTCGACCCGGTCGGCGCCTGCGTCGGTCCCCGGGGCTCTCGTGTGCGCATGGTCGTCTCCGAGCTGCGCGGCGAGAAGATCGACATCATCCCCTACAACGAGGAGCCTGCCCGCTTCGTGGCCAAGGCCCTGTCGCCCGCCCGGGTGCGCGAGGTCCTCGTCGACGACGACGTCAAGCAGGCGACCGTGGTCGTGCCCGACGACCAGCTGTCGCTGGCCATCGGCAAGGAGGGCCAGAACGCCCGTCTCGCCGCCCGCCTGACCGGCTGGCGCGTGGACATCAAGTCCGAGAGCGAGTTCGCCTCCGAAGAACACGAGGAGTTCGACGACGGCCAGGAGGCCGCGGACGGAAGCTGCCATGCCGTGCTGTCGAACGGACGCCGCTGCCCGAACGCCGCCGCCGACGGGTCCGCGTACTGCTCGCTGCCCAAGCATCAGGCGCTGGCCCAGCTTCCCACCAACGAGGTCGCGGCCCTGCGGGGTCTCAGCGACGAGGAGGTTGCCACCTTGGCCGACCCCGACTCCCCCGACGCCGACCGCCAGGCGGCCGCCGCCCGCGCCCAGATCCCCGAGCCGGCCGACGAGACACCCGCCCAGGAGGAGGCACAGGCACCCGCCGCCGACGCCGTGGAGCCCGAGCCCATCGAGCCGGCTCCCGCCGCCGAGACCCAGGCCGCCAAGGTCCAAGAAGAAATCATGGAAGGCACCGGCGCGACCGCCGAGGCCATGGGCGGCTCGGCTCCCGCCGACCGCGTCGAGCAGTCGGCCGAGGGCGGAGACACCGCCGGCTCGGCGACCGCGCCTCCCACCGACCCCGCGTCCAGCGGAGAAGGCGTGTCCGACGAGGCCTAGCGGCCTCGCCTGACCGACCCCGGAGCACCGACACATGGCCAAGAAGCGCGTACACGAGATCGCCAAGGAGCGAGGCATCCCCTCCAAGGAGGTCATCGCTGCCCTGCAGGCCGCAGGGCACGACGTCAAGGTCGCGGCCTCCAGCGTCGACGTCGACGTGGCCAACCGTGCCCTGGACGGCGGCGGCGAGGAACCGGCGCCCCCGGCCGAGGCTCCGGCCGCTGCGTCGTCCGCCTCGGGATCGGCGGCCACCGGCACCGAGACCAAGCCGAGCCGGCCCAGTGACTCGTCGTCCTCCGACGCGTCGCGCAAGCGCCGCCGCGTCGTCATCGACTCCCAGGCCTCCCGCCGCGACCAGGCCGGCCCGCCGCCACCCCAGCGCCCGCCGCGCCGGCGTGGCGGACGGCGTCGCCGCCCGCTGCTCGAAGAGCCGCCGGTCAAGGCCGAGCCCGAGGAGCATGAAGAGCAGCTCCTGAAGGTCCACTCCGGGGCGACCGTCAAGGAGGTCGCGGAGATCTTCGGCGTCCCCGCGCCCGAGGTCATCAAGAACCTCATGGGCCTCGGCGAGATGGCGACGCTCACGCAGACGCTGACCGACGAGGCCATCGGCCTGCTCGCCGAGGAGTTCAGCCGCAAGGTCGAGATGGTCACCGCCGGCCAGGAGGAACAGCCGAGCTTCGAGGGCGTCGACGACGCCGCCGACGTGACCGAGCGGCCCCCGGTCGTGACGATCATGGGGCACGTCGACCACGGCAAGACCTCGCTGCTCGACGCGATCCGCGAGGCCGACGTGGCGGAGTCCGAGGCCGGCGGGATCACCCAGCACATCGGCGCCTACCAGGTGCGCAAGAACGAGAAGCTGATCACCTTCATCGACACCCCGGGCCACCAGGCGTTCACCGCCATGCGGGCCCGCGGCGCCGGCGTCACCGACATCGCGATCATCGTCGTCGCCGCGGACGACGGGCTGATGCCCCAGACCAAGGAGGCGATCGACCACGCGCGCGCCGCCGAGGTGCCGATGATCGTCGCCGTCAACAAGGTGGACCTGGAGAACGCCGACCCCCAGCGGGTTCGCGGCGAGCTGGCCGCCGAGAACCTCACCCCCGAGGACTGGGGCGGCGAGACCGTGTTCTGCGACGTCTCGGCCAAGACCGGGGAGGGCCTCGACACGCTGCTGGAGATGATCCTCCTGGTCTCCGAGGTCGAGGAGCTGCGGGCCAACCCCGACGCGGACGCGTCGGGCACCGTCGTCGAGTCGCGCCTGGATCCGGGCCGCGGGCCCGTGGTGGGCATGCTCGTACGCCGCGGCACCCTCAACGTCGGCGACTCGCTGGTCTCCGGGCCCGTCTGGGGCCGGGTGCGCGCCATGCAGGATCACACCGGCAAGACCGTGGAGGTCGCCGGCCCCAGCACCCCGGTCGAGATCCTCGGGTTCGACGGGGTCGCCGAGGCCGGGGAGTTCGTCCAGGCCGTCGCCAACGACCGGGATGCGCGCCGGCAGGCCGCCGACCGGGCCAACCGGCTCAAGACCGAGGCCCTGGCCCGCCGCCAGGCCCGGCGGGTCACGCTCGACGAGGTCTTCTCCCAGGTCCGCGAGGGCCAGCTCAAGGAGCTCAACCTCGTGGTCAAGGCCGACGTCGCCGGTTCGGTGGAGGCCCTGCTCGATGAGCTGGCCAAGCTGCCCCAGGACGACGTGACCGTCTCGGTCATCCACTCGGCCGCGGGCGGCATCAACGAATCCGACGTGATGCTGGCCGCCGCCTCCGACGCGTTGATCATCGGCTGGAACGTCCGGCCCCTGGCCGACGCGCGCCGGGCGGCCGAGCAGGAAGGTGTGGAGATCCGCACCTACTCGGTCATCTACAAGATCACCGAGGAGCTGCGCGCCGCGATGGAGGGCCTGCTCGAGCCCGAAGAAGTCGAGGACGCCGTGGGCGAGCTCGAGGTCCGCCAGACCTTCCGCAGCTCGCGTGCCGGCACGATCGCCGGCTGCTTCGTCTCCGAGGGCCGGGTGTACAACGACTCGGAGGTCCGCCTGCTGCGCGAGGGCCGCGTCATCTGGACCGGCCGCGTCGGCGGCCTGCGCCGCTTCAAGGACGAGGTCCGCGAGGTCGATTCCGGCCTCGAATGTGGTGTCACGCTCGACGGCTACGACGACATCAAGGACGGCGACGTGATCGAAGCGTTCGCCAGCCGCCTCGTCGAACGCACCCTCAGCTAGTCGCCCGCCGCACCTACGCCGAGCGCCCGATCGTGTGGCTATTGGCCACGAAATCGGTCACTCGGCGATCCGTCGACGGTGAGTGCCTGATCGTGTGGTCAATGACCGCGATATCAGGCACTCGGCGGGTGTGGGCGTTGGTCAGCCCGGCAGCGGGGTGAGGACCGATTCGATGCGCTCGCGCCAGGGCTCGAACTTCGGGGGCAGCGACAGGCGTTGGCCGAGGGCGTCGGCGTCCTCGTCTGTCGCGAAGCCGGGGCTCATCGTGGCGATCTCGAACAGCACGCCGCTGGGCATCCGGAAGTAGATCGAGCGGAAGTAGAAGCGGTCGATGACCGGTGTGACCTCGACGCCGGCCTCGGCCAGGCGTCGCTGCCAGGACTCGTGGTCGTCGTCGGCGGATGCCCAGGCCACGTGGTGGACGGTGCCGGCTCCCGGCCGGCCGGGCGTGTCGGTCCGGCCGTAGGCCACCGTGCCACCGCGCCGCTGCCCGCGCGCCTCCCAGGCGCTCTCGACGCGCTCGAACCCGAGCAGGCTCACCAAGATCGCCGCGTCGGCCGCCGGGTCGGGCGTCATCGCCTCGACACCGGCAAAGCCCCGAAGCGCGTGCCCGGCCGGGATCTCGGGCGAGGTGGCCGACAGGGCCGCGTCGGACGGGGAGTCCACGACCAAGGCCAGTCCGAGGCCCTCGGGATCGGCAAACTCGATCCTGTCGGCCGATGGACGCTGGACCTCGACGTCCTCACCGGCGAGGCGCTCGGACCAGAAGTCCAGCGACTGCTCGGAGGCCACGCGCATCAGCGTGCGATGGACCATCCCGGCGCCGTCGTCGCCGCGGACCGCGTTGGGGTACTCGAAGAACGTGATGTCGGCACCGGCCGAACCGCCGTCGTCGGCGTAGAACAGGTGGTAGACGCTCGGATCGTCCTGGTTGACCGTCTTCTTGACCATCCGCATGCCGAGTACTCGGACGTAGAAGTCGCGGTTCGCCGGCGCGTCGGCGGTGATGCAGGTGACGTGGTGGATGCCCTCAAGGTCCATCGCGGTGGCCGGACCGTATCGTGAGCGCAATGGCCGGCTTCGTGTGCATCGTCGAGGTGGAGTTGTACTTTCCCCAGGCCGGGGATCTCAAGGCCAAGCGCAAGCAGCTGAAATCGATCACCACGCGCCTGCGCCAGCGGTTCGGCGCCGCGGTCGCCGAGGTCGACCACCACTACCTGTGGCAGCGGGCGGCCCTGGTGTGCGTGCTGGCCGGGCGCGATGCCGACGTGCGTGACCGCGGCGACGAGCTGGTGCGCTGGATCGAGGCGTTCCACCCAGACGGGGTGTCCGCCGGGCACCGGACGTTGAGCCTCCGCGATCTCGAGGATCCGCCCTAGGGATCGTCGCGCGTCACCCAGGAAGCCGACCTCCCCGGGTCGGTACTGTCGGCCAGACCGCTGCTGCGGCGTCCCGTCCCCGCCCTCCGGAGGTCCGAATGTCCGACACCACCACCCGCGTCGCGCTGGTCACCGGCGCCAATCGTGGCATCGGCCGTGAGATCGCGCGTCAGCTCGCCGAGTCCGGGATGCGTGTCGGTGTCGGGGCGCGCGAACGCGAGGCCGGCGAGGGCGTCGCCCAGGAGCTGGGCGACAACGCGCACGCAGTGCACATCGACGTGACCGATCCGGAGACCATCGCGGCGGCCGTCGCAGAGCTCGCCGACCGCTGGAGCCCGGTCGAGGTGCTCGTCAACAACGCGGGCATCATGATCGACGAGGCCTCGGCCCACGAAGCCGACGTCGACGTCGTCCGCCAGACGCTGGAGGTCAACACCCTGGGCGCCCTGGCCTGCGCCCGCGAGGTGCTGCCGCCGATGCTCGACGGCGGCTGGGGCCGGATCGTCAACATGTCCTCGGGGATGGGCCAGTTGTCGGAGATGGGCTCAGGGACGCCCGGCTACCGGGTTTCGAAGACTGCCCTGAACGCCGTCACCCGGATGCTGCACGCCGAGGTGGGCGACCGCGGCGTGAAGGTCAACTCGATGTGCCCCGGATGGGTGGCGACCGACATGGGCGGCTCGTCGGCCCCCCGCTCGGTCGCCGAAGGGGCCGACACCGCGATGTGGCTGGCCACGTTGGACGACGACGGCCCGGCCGGAGGCTTCTTCCGCAACCGGGAGCCGATCGACTGGTAGGCCCGCCGGCCGGGGGTTCGGCCCGCGGGCGACGTCGTGCAAGGACCGCTCCGGGCCCCGGACGGACGGGGCCCGAGGGTATAGTCGCCCCATGGCCAGTGGGCGGATGCGCCGGGTAAACGAGGTGATCCGCGAGGTCATCGGCACCGCCCTGAGCCAGGGTCTGCTCAAGGACCCGAGGATCGGATTCGTGACGGTGACCCATGTCGACACCAGCCCTGACCTGCGCCTGGCCCGCGTGTACGTCAGTGTGCTCGGCGGCGAGCCCGAGCGTGAGGCCACCCTCGAAGGGCTGCGCTCGGCCCACGGCCCGCTGCAGGCGCGCATCGCCGACCAGCTACGGCTCAAGCGGACCCCGAAGCTCAGCTTCTACTACGACGACACCGTCGAGCGCGGGATGCGCATGTCGGAGCTGCTGGACCAATGAGCGACCGCGGTCAGGCGATCCGCGCCATGGCGGCCGAGCTGCGCGCCGGCGAGCGGTTCCTGCTGACGACCCACGAAGGCCCCGACGGCGACGCGCTCGGCTCGTTGCTGGCCGCGCACCGCATCCTCCAGTCGATGGGCAAGGACTCGGTGATGTTCCTGGCGGCCAAGGAGTTCCCGCTTCCCGTCGAGTACCGGTTTTTGCCGCTCGAGGAGGTCTTCCACGAGGAGCCCGCCGACCTCAGCGACCGCACGCTCCTGTTTTTGGACTGCGGCAACATCGACCGCATGCCGATCCCCTTCCTGCAACGCGACGACCTGCGCGTGCTCAACGTCGATCACCACCACGACAACACCCGCTTTGGAAGCGTCGACCTGGTCGACGACACCGCCTCGTCCACGGCCGAGATCGTCTACGAGCTGGCCGTCGAGCTCGGCGTGTCGCTCAGCCCCGATGTCGCCGAGGCGCTGTACGTCGGGATCGTCACCGACACCGGCCGGTTCATGTACGAGAGCACCAGCGCCCGGACCCACCGGATCGTCGCCGGGCTGATGGAGGCCGGCGTCGAGACCCACGAGGTCTACCGGCGCCTGTACGAGAAGGTCCCGATCGAGAAGGTCCTGCTTACCGCCCGGGCGCTGAACGCCATCGAGGTCCACGAGCAGGGAACCCTTGGCGTGACCTACGTCGGCGCGGCCGACTACCGGGCCGTCGGCGCCACCGGCGAGCTGACCGAGGGGATCATCGACGAGATCCGAGCGATCGAAGGCCTCCGCCTGGCCGCGCTGGTCCGCGACCGGGTCGGCGCCGACGGGGCAAGGCGCAAGGTCAGCCTTCGCTCCACCGACGGAACGATCGACGTCTCGGCGATCGCCCGCGAACACGGCGGGGGAGGGCACACCCGTGCCGCCGGGTTCTCCACCGACCTGCCCTACGAGGAGATCGTCACCTTCCTGCGCGAGCAGGTCCATGCCCAGGCCGTCGCCTGAGCCGATGGCGCCGGCAGACGAGCCCGCCCCGGTGAACGCCCTCGCCGACGGCGTGCTGCTGGTCGACAAACCCGCGGGCGTCACCTCCCACGATGTCGTCGCCCGGATCCGCCGCGAGCGCGGCGGCAAGGTCGGCCACGCCGGTACGCTCGACCCGTTCGCCACCGGCCTGCTGCTGGTCCTGCTCGGTCGGGCCACGCGCCTGCAGCGGTTTCTCATGGACCTGGCCAAGACCTACCGTGCCGTGGCCCGGCTCGGCTGGACCTCTAGCACGGGCGATCGTGACGGCGAGCTGACAGAGACCAGCCGGATCCCCGAGCGCCTCGAGCTCCCGGTAGGCCAGGTCACCCAGCGGCTGCCGATGACCTCGGCCGTGCACGTCGACGGGGAGCGGCTCTACAAGAAGGCCCACCGTGGCGAGGTGGTCGAGACGCCGACGCGCACGGTCACGGTGCACCGGGCGGAGCTGATCGATGCCTGCCCCGAGCGCGTCACCTTCGAGATCGACTGCGCGTCGGGCACCTACATCCGCACTCTGGTGGAGACCTTGGGAAACGCCTACTGCGAGGAGCTGCGGCGGACGGCGATCGGCCCGTTCTCGGTCGAGCAGGCCGGCACCGAACTGGCGCCCGCCGAGGCACTGTCGTTCCTGCCCGATCGGCCCGTCGACGACGAGGAGGCGGTGGCCGTCGGTCACGGCAAGCGGATCCCCATCGGCGACGCGCTTGAGCCAGGCGACCGCGGGGGACCGTTTCGCCTCACCCACGGCTCGCGCCTGGTTGCCGTGGCCGAGGATCGTGACGGCCAGGCCAAGACGCTTGTGGTGTTCTCGTGAGCATGCGTGTCGTCTCGTTACCCGACGCCCAGCCCCGCGATCGGCACGTTGCGATCGGCACCTTCGACGGCGTCCATGTCGGCCACCGGCAGGTCATCGACGACGCCGACACCGTCCTGACCTTCGAGCCCCACCCGCTGGCCGTCCTGCACCCCGACGCCATGCCGAAGCTGATCATGCCGTTCGCCATCAAGCGCGACGTCATCGCCGGCCTCGGCGTCTCCGAGCTGGTCACGATCCCCTTCGACAAGACCTTCGCCGGGCTGGACCCGCAGGAGTTCATCGACCAGATCCTCGTCGCGCGGCTCGGCGCGACCCGCGTGTCGGTCGGGCAGAACTTCCGCTTCGGCCGCAAGGCCGCAGGCGACACGGCCACGCTGGAGGCCCATCCGGCCTTCGAGACGCGCGTCGTCGAGATCGTCGACGAGGGGCAGGAGCGCGTCTCGTCCACCCGTATCCGCGCACTGATCGCCTCGGGCGCGGTCGACGAGGCCCGGGAGCTGCTCGGCGAGCCGTACCTGTTCGAGGGCGAGGTCATCCACGGGGATGCCCGCGGTCGCGAGCTCGGGTACCCGACGGCCAACCTCGCGCCGGCCGACGAGCTGGTCGTCCCCGGGCACGGGATCTACGCCGCGTTCGCCGGCGGGCGTCCCGCCGCGGTCAACGTCGGGGTTCGCCCGACGTTCGGCGAGGGAAAGAGCCTGCTCATCGAGGTATACGTCCTGGATTTCGACGGCGACCTCTACGGCCAGACGCTGCGGATCGCCTTCGTCGAGCGGTTGCGGGGCGAGCGGTGGTTCGCCGGCGCCGACGAGCTGCGCGAGCAGATGGCCCACGACGTGCAGCGCACGCGTGAGGTGTGCGAGCGTTTCACCCGGGCGTGACGGTCCCCGCCGGGCCATCCAGCTATCCTTCCGCGCCGTGCCGCTGACCAGCGACCAGAAAACCGACGTGATCGCCAAGTACGGGCGCTCGGACACCGACACCGGTTCGCCGGAGGTCCAGGCGGGGCTGCTCACCCAGCGCATCAACGAGCTCACCGAGCACCTGCGGTCCCACAAGAAGGATCATCACTCGCGTCGGGGTCTTCTGATGCTGGTCGGCAAGCGTCGCCGGCTGCTGCGCTACCTGCAGCGCCGCGACGTCGAGCGCTACCGCAAGCTCGTCGACGAGCTCGGTCTGCGCCGGTGATCGAGCCGGGTACGCCCGCGCCCGAGTTCACCCTCCGCGACCAGGATGACGTCGAGCGCTCGCTGTCGGAGTTCCGCGGCCGCAAGGTCGTGTTCGCCTTCTATCCCGGAGACTGGTCCTCGGTCTGCGGCGATCAGCTGTCGCTCTACCAGGAGGTCCTGGGGGAGATCGAGAGCCGCGGTGCCCAGCTGATCGGTGTCAGCGTCGACTCGACCGACTCCCACGCGGCGTTCCGCGAGGCCCGGGGGTTGCGGTTCCCGCTGCTCTCTGACTTCCTGCCCCGCGGCGCGGTGGCCGACGCCTACGGCGCGTTCATCCCCGAGCGCGGCCACAGCAACCGCTCGCTCGTGCTGATCGACGAACAGGGCACGGTGCAGTGGTCGTATGAGTCGCACCCGCTGAAGGTCCCGGGCGCGAACCTGATCTTCGACGCCCTGGCCGACACGGCCTAGCCGCGACGCGGTGGGGGACCGGTGGACCAGCCAGGCGGTCCCGGCCCCCGGCCCCGCTGATCACGCCGCCGGCGAGGGTCTGCCCCTCGTCCTGTACACGGACCTCGCCTGTCCGGCCTGTGCCGTGACCTGGGCGCAGTTGCGCGACCTTGCGGGCCTGCAGCTGGTCTTCCGTCATTTCCCCATGGCCTCCAAGCGGCCCCGCTCGCCGGCGCTGCACGCAGCCGCGGAGGCGGCGGGCCGGCAGGGCGCGCTGTGGGAGATGGCCGACAGCATCTACGCCGACCAGGGCCACCGTGATGACCCCCACCTGTGGGCCAGGGCCGAGGCGCTCGACCTCGACGTCGACCGCTTCGAGGCCGACCGCCGGTCGGCTGCGGTAGCCGAGCGCATCGACCGTGACTTCATGACCGGCGTGCGCGCCGGCATCACGGGGACCCCATCGGCGTTCATCGCCGGGGAGCTGGCCGACGGCGATCCGGTGGACGCGGCGCGGCGCGCGGTTGCCCGGGGCTCCGACCGCTAGCATTCGCGGCCAGCGAGAACCGAGATATCGAAATTCGCAGCCGTACCCGTCGCCGACCGGAGGCGACACCGACGGAATCATTCACAGAGAAGCCGCCAACCGGAGGCGGCGAAGAAAGGCAACAACTTCATATGAGCATGTTTGACGTGCGCCGCGTGGCGACGGAGGTCGGTGGGGTAGAGATCTCCTTCGAAACAGGCAAGATCGCTCGCCAGGCCGGCGGAGCAGTGATGGTCCGCGCCGGCGACACCATGGTCCTTTGCACCGCGACCAAGGGCAACCTTCGTCCCATCGACTTCCTGCCCCTGACGGTCGACGTCGAGGAAAAGCACTACTCCGCGGGCAAGATCCCCGGATCGTTCTTCCGCCGCGAGGCGCGGGCCGGCGAGTACGCCACCCTGATCGCCCGCATGATCGACCGGCCCCTCCGGCCGCTGTTCCCCAAGAGCTGGCGCCACGAGACGCAGCTGATCGCCCAGACGGTCTCCATCGACCAGGTCCACGCCTACGACGTGCTGGCCATGACCGGCGCCTCCGCGGCGCTGGCCATCTCCGAGATCCCCGTGGCCGAGCACGTCGGCGCGGTGCGCGTCGGCAAGCTCGACGGGGACTTCGTCGTCAACCCGCCCGAGGAGGCCGAGAACGACCTGGACCTCAACCTTGTGGTCGCCGGCACCAAGGACGCCGTGCTGATGGTCGAGGCGGGCGCCAACGGCGTCACCGAAGCCGAGGTGCTCGACGCGCTTGACATCGCCCACGGCGAGATCAAGACGCTGGTCGGGGCGATCGAAGAACTGCGTGAGCTGGCCGGCAAGGAGAAGGTCGAGGTCGAGGAGATCACCGTCGACCAGGGCCTGCTCGACGAGATCGCCTCCTCGCACGGGTCCACGCTCTCCGAGGCCGCCCAGGTCGAGCAGAAGCTCGAGCGCCAGGACGCCATCGCCGAGGTCAAGGACGCGGTAAAGGATCAGTACGGCGCGGCCGAGGACGCCGACGGCGCCGACGAGCGCAACGCCGAGGTCAAGCGCGCCTTCTCCGCCCTGGAGAAGGACACGATCCGGCGGCGCATCGCCGTCGACAAGAAGCGCCCCGACGGCCGCAAGGCCGACCAGGTGCGCCCGATCGAGGTCGAGGTCGACATCTCGCCCCGCGCCCACGGCTCCGCCCTGTTCACGCGTGGCGAGACCCAGATCATGTCGACGGTGGCCCTGGGGACCGCCCGCATGAACCTGCGGGTCGACAACCTCAAGTCAGAGGAGTTCAAGGACTTCTGGCACCACTACAACTTCCCGCCGTTTTCGGTGGGCGAGGCCGGCTTCATGCGCGGCCCCAAGCGCCGTGACATCGGCCACGGTGCGCTCGCCGAGCGTGCCCTGCTGCCGACGGTGCCCTCGACCGACGACTTCCCGTACGTGCTGCGGGTCGTCTCGGACACGCTGGAGTCCAACGGCTCCTCGTCGATGGGCTCGGTCTGCGCATCGTCGATGGCCATGATGGCCGCCGGCATCCCGGTGCCCTACGCCGTGGCCGGAGTGGCCATGGGGCTGATCAAGGAGGGCGACGACTACATCGTGCTCACCGACATCGCCGGCGTCGAGGACCACCTCGGAGACATGGACTTCAAGGTGGCCGGCTCCGAGGACGGGATCACCGCCCTGCAGATGGACATCAAGATCACCGGCGTGACCATGGAGATCATGAAGGACGCGCTGGAGCAGGCCCGCCAGGGCCGGCTGCACATCCTCGGCAAGATGTCCGACGCGATCTCCGAGCCGCGTGAGGAGATGTCTCCGTACGCGCCGCGCATCGTGTCGCTGAAGATCGACCCGGAGAAGATCGGCGCGGTCATCGGCAAGGGTGGCGAGACCATCCGTGGCCTGGCCGAGCAGTTCGAGGCCGACATCAACGTCGAGGACGACGGCACCGTGCAGGTGTACGCGACCACCGGCGAGCTGGCCGAGGCCTGCGCGGAGGAGATCCGCTCGATGACCAAGGAGGTCGAGGTCGGCGACAAGTACACGGGCAGCCGTGTGGTCAAGACCACGACCTTCGGGGCCTTCATCGAGCTCAAGAAGGGGATCGACGGGCTGCTGCACATCTCCAACCTCAAGCCCGGAGGACGGGTCGACTCGGTCGAGGACGTGATCTCCGAAGGCGATGAGATCGACGTGACCGTGGTCGAGGTCGACCGCGAGCGCGGCCGGATCGGCCTGCGGTTCTCCGAGGACCCGACCGTCGAGGGCAAGTCGGCCGAGGAGCTCAGCCAGATGGGTACGGGCTCCCGCGGCGGCAACGGTGGCGGACCCCGCGGAGGCGGCGGTCGTGACCGCGGCCGCGAGCGCTCGGGCGACCGCAACCGGTGAGCGCAGAGCCACAGGTCACCCAGCTCGATTCGGGCGTCCGGGTCGTCACCGAGGGGATTCCCTCGGTGCGCTCGGTCGCCCTCGGGCTGTGGTCGGCCACCGGCTCCCGCGACGAGGACCCCGAGCAGGCGGGCATCTCGCACTTCCTCGAGCACCTGCTGTTCAAGGGCACCGAGCGCCACTCGGCGATCGAGATCTCCGAGTTCTTCGACGGGATCGGCGCGTCGGTCAACGCGGCGACCTCCAAGGAGACCACACACCTTCACGCGCGGTTTCTCGACGAGCGCCTCGACGAGGCCTTCGAGGTGATGAGCGAGATGATGCTCGGGCCGACCTACCAGGAGGTCGACTCCGAGCGTGAGGTGGTGATCGAGGAGATCGCCATGTACGAGGACGAGCCGCAGGACACCGTCCACGACATCCTCGGGCGGGCCGTCTTCGGTGACCACCCGCTGGGCCGGCCGATCATCGGGCGCAAGGAGGTCATCTCCTCGGTTCCGATCCCGGCGATCCGTGAGTACCACGAGAGCCACTACAACGGTTCGAACCTCGTGGTCTCGGCCGCCGGTCACCTCGACCACCAGCGCATCGTCGAGCTGGCCGAGCGCTGCTTCAGCGCCTCGTCAGGCCAGGGACGCGACATCTCCGGCGTCGAGCCGGCCGAGCCGAACCCCCGGCGGGCCTTCAAGACCAAGGACACCGAGCAGTTCCACATCTGCCTCGGCGGTCCCGGGGTCAACCGGACCGACGACCGCCGCTTCGCCCTGTCGGTCCTCGACACGATCTTCGGCGGATCCAGCGCCTCGCGCCTGTTTCGCGAGATCCGTGAGAAGCGGGGCCTGGCCTACGCCATCGGCTCCTACTACGAGCACTACCTGGAGACCGGCATGGTCGCCCTGTACCTCGGCACCCGGGCCGACAACGTCGGCGAGGCCTGCCACATCCTCGGGGACGAGCTGCGGCGCCTGAGCGAGCCGATCTCCGACACCGAGCTGGCCCGGGCCAAGGAGTCCATCAAGGGCCGCATGGTCTTGGCGATGGAGTCGCCGGCGGCTCGCATGGGACGCAACGGACGCTCGCTGCTGCTCGACGTGCCGCTGCTGAGCGTCGATGAACTGCTGGCCCGTATCGACGCCGTCTCGGCCGAGGACGTGGCCGCGCTCGGCGCGGAGCTCTACGCGCCCGAACGGCTTTCGGCTGCCTGCGTTGGTCCCGACGAGGAACGGTTCCGGTCGGCGCTCGAACCGGTCAGCGAGTCGCTGGCCGCCGCGGCGTGAGCGGCGAGCTGCTCGTCGCCGTCTCCGGCGCCTGCGGGCGCATGGGCGAGGAGGTCTGTCGCGCGGTGGAGGCCGCCGACGGACTGACCCTTTCCGGCCGTGCCGATCCGCGGCTTGACACCACGGTCGCCGACGTCCTCGGCGACGCCGACGTGATGGTCGACTTCTCGGTCCCCGGTGCCGCCGCTGGCAACGTCGTCGCCGCGCTGGAGGCCGGGGTGCACGCGGTGGTTGGCACGACCGGCTTCTCGCTCGACCCGCTGGAGCGGGCCGCGACCGGGGGCGAGGCGAACTGCCTGGTCGCCCCGAACTTCGCCATCGGCGCGGTGCTGCTGATGCAGGCCTGCCGGCAGATCGCCGCCCAGATGCCCGAGTGCGAGCTGATCGAACTCCATCACGATGCCAAGGTCGACGCCCCGTCGGGCACGGCCAAGCGCACCGCCGAGCTGATCCGCGAGGCTGGCGGCAACGTCCACGAGCCGATCCACTCCGTCCGGCTGCCCGGCCTGGTCGCCCACCAGGAGGTCGTGTTCGGCGGCCCGGGCCAGACCCTCACGATCCGCCACGACTCGATCGACCGCACGTCGTTCATGCCCGGCGTGGTGCTGGCCGCCCGCCGGGTGCCGGATCTCGACCGGCCGTTCGTGGTCGGGCTCGAGAACCTGCTCTAGCCGGGAGGCCTACGGCAGCGGCAGGGTCTCGCCGTCACCGAGCTCGATGTGGTCGGCGATCTCGCCGTCGCGGCGGGTCCAGGAGACGGTCAGCGGCGCGGCGTCTCCGGGCTTCAGGACGGCTACCCGCCCGAGCCGGATGTTCGTGGCCATGCTGCCGGCGGTCGGGCTCAGCGTCGTGGGCCAGATACCGTGCGCAAAGCCCTGCAGGAACGCGGCGCTGGTCGGGAGCCGCGCGCCCGACCGTGCGACGACCGTCACGTCATCGGAACGGAGGGAGATTTCCTCGTCACCGGCGTTGCGGGCTTTGCCGGTCGCTATCCGGTCGTTGGGCAGACGCTCAGGTTTGATGACCGTCGTCTCGCCCGACCAGGCCACCTGCGAACCGCTGGACGCCCCGAGCACCAGCCACGCGACCGCGGCGACGGTGATCGCCGCGGTCACCAGGACCGCGAGTCCGGCCAGCATTGTCGGCCGTCGTCGGGCTATTTGGGCTCGGGCGGGGTGTTGAACCAGTCGCAGCCGGGCGGGAACTGGTTGTCGGCCTCATCCCAGGTCGCGCACGGGGCTTCCTGTCCGCTCTTGGCCGGGTTGGGCGGCAGCTGCAACGGCGATCCCGGGCAGTCGGGCAGGGTCTTCGGATCGCTGGTGGGCTTGGCGTCGCCCGGGCCGGTGTTGCCCTCCCAGCAGTTGCCCTCGCCCTGCTCGTCCCAGAAGAAGTCCACGCCGTTGGGGTTGCGTGTCCCGTTGGGCTCGACCCCTACCCGGTTGTTGAGGTACTGGTTCTCGTTTGACGTGTCCGTCTGCTTGGCGGGATCGTTTTCCCCGCGGACCGCGGCCGGCACGTAGAACAGTCGGGTGCCGGATCGCCAGTTGTCGTAGATGAAGTTGTCGGAGAACTCATTGCTGTTGCCCCCGTAGAGGATGAATCCCGAGCCGACGGGCACCTGGAACTGTGGGCAGACGATCTCCCGCGGCCGTTCCTGGAAGGAGGTGCTGGCACAGAAGTCCTGGCGCTCGGGGGTGAAGAAGTTCGAGTTGTTCGACGCAACGACGTTGCGCGAGAACTTCGAGCAGTCCTGCGGCATCCCCGGGTGGCCCGTTGCGAACGAGTCCATGGAGATCCCGGCGTTGTTGTCCTCGAACCGGGAGTGGTGGACGTAGGTGCCGTTGCCGGCCGTGCCCGAGTGTCCGAGCACGTTGTCATGGGAGTACACGCGCTTGATCTCGATGCCGTAGCGCTGGCAGTGGCCTTCGGGCCCGGAGCCCGGGTAGATCCCGGAGTCGCCGTTGCCGAAGGCCTCGACGTTCTGGTAGACGCCGTTGTCGGAGGTGAAGGTCAGGATCCCGTAGAGCTGGTTCCAGCGGGCCTCGAGGCGGTTGAGCCGGAAGCCGTTGGTCTCGACGACATCGAAGGCGTTGAAGGCGGCCTGCTCGGCGGCGAGGTTGCGGATGTAGATGCCGTCCGCCCGATCGGCGCGGATCACGTCGCGCTTGATCCGGTCACCGACGATCAGCACGTCGGTGGCCTTGCGCCCCATGCCCTCGATCTGCAGGTTGCACCGCCGGTCGCACTTGCGGTCCTCGTTGGTGTCGCCGATGACGGCGATGAGGTTTCGCGAGTTCGGGCACTTGAGCTGGAACTTGTAGTTCGGAACGGGGGGGTCACCGTCGTCGGGCTCCTGGAACTCCTTCATGGAGCTGCAGATCGGATCGTCGTTGTCCTGAGCGGCGAGAATGCTCTTGTTGCGTCCGCCCGAGATGGCTGCCCGCAGACCCGATGTCGGAAGGACCTTCGCCATGCTGGCGATGTCGAGCCCGCCGTTGAGCCCGCCCCCCTCGTTGGGCGCCGTGGTGTCGGCCTCGGGGCCGACGAAGGGGACCTTGCGGCTGGGTTCTTCCTTGTAGACGCCGGGCATGACGATGATGCGGTCGTTGCTCTCGGAGTCGTTGACGGCCGCCTGGATGTGGCGGTACTTGCAGTCGTCGTTCAAGCGGAGCAGACTGCGTCCCTTGCGCTGGACCGCCTGGGAGGTCTTGCCGGTTCGCGTCGGGCCGCTGCGGCCGGTGAACGCGGGTGCGCGGCGGGAGCCAGATCGCCTACGCGTGCGGGTGTTGCCGTCGTCCGAGCTGTCGTCGTCCTGGGCCTGGACGCCGTAGATCCGCTCGATTCGCCGCTCGGAGTCCGACTTGCACACGATGAGGTCGGTGCTCTTGGAGTTGTAGGTCGGCGGCTCGACGAGGCCGTTGGGGAACTCGGTCTCGCGCTCGGGGTGTGCCGTAGCCGCCCCCGGGATGGCCAGCAGTGCGCAGACGGCGGCGGCAACAACCGCCGCAATGAGCCCGTATCGGCCGCGTCCCACAACACCTGCTTGCACCATGAGCTTCCCCCTCATCGCTTGTGATGGGCGCACTGTACGCCTTCGAGCCACACCAGGGCAAGGGCGGAGGCCCGGGGGGCCCGGTGCGGCGCGTGGTGCGAGTGGTGCGGCGCTTCCCCCAAATTGGGTAGAAAATGGCGGTTTGCAGGGATTCTTGTGTGTGTGCGGGGGGCCACACACCTAACGGTCTGCTCACGCGACCATTGGGAAACGAATTCCGGGCCGCCCCGTCCGCGGGGCCTTCGATCAAACGACCGCCCGGACCCAACCACGCCCCCGTCGTCCCACGGGACGAGAGCGCAGCCGTCCGGATTGGCGGCCGCCAGGGGCAGCCAAGGAGGTTTCACCATGGTTGTACGACGACTTGCCGTGCTCGCCGGACTCCCCGCCCTCGCCGCCACCGCGGTCATCGGCGTCGGAACCGGAACCGACAACGCACAAGCCGTGCCGTCGCAGGCCCGCCTGGCGCTCGTCGCCGGTGCCGAGGTCGCAGACGCCCTCCCGCTCGAGCAGAACCCCGTCCGTGCCAATCGCGAGACCCGCGCCACGTACCTGAAGCTGTGGAATCGCGGTCAGCGGCTCGACATCCAGACCGGCCGCAACATCGTCGCCAACGGCGTGCGTGAGGACAGCGTGACCCGTCGAGCCACCCGGCCCGAGGTGCGCAGCGCCGTGCTGAAGCTGCGCAAGGACGTGTCGCGTGCCGAACGCAAGCGCGCCAAGCAGCGCAAGCGTGCCGCTGCGGCCCGTGCCGCCAAGCGTGCCGGCGCCCCCGCCGCGTCGGGCAGCGCGAAGACCGCCAAGAGCGGTGGCTCCGGAAGCGCCCCGAGCGGCGCGCTCCAGCGGATCGCTCAGTGCGAGTCCGGCGGGAATCCGGGCGCCATCGGTGGCGGTGGTGCCTACCGCGGCAAGTACCAGTTCGACCGCGGCACCTGGGCCACGGTCGGCGGCAGCGGCGACCCCGCAGCCGCCTCGGAGGCCGAGCAGGACCGTCGCGCCGCGGCGCTGTACGCGCGGACCGGTGGCTCGTCCTGGCCGAACTGCTGACCAGCCCCGGGGGGG
>JBPCPM010000146.1:0-16444 GCA_050999155.1 Solirubrobacterales bacterium | reverse complement strand
ACGTCGCCGACCTGGTCGCTCCCGGTCAGCGCCTCCCAGGCCGCGCCGCGCTCGGCGAAGCTCGGCGGTGGCGGCTCCACGACCAGCAGCGTCACATCGCCCAGCGCCGCGGCTGCGTCGGGGGAGGACGCGCAGATCAACACGCGCTCCGCCGATGCGCCGAGCGCGCGCACGACGCCTGCGCGCGCCTCGGGGCGAAGCTCCTCGAGGCCGTCGAAGGTCAGCCGGCTGCCCTCCAGCGACGTGATCAGCGCCGCGTGGGCCATCAGTTGTCAAGCCGAGCTTGAAGCTCGGCCAACTCGCTTTAATCCTGCTCCGCCACACCGAGCCTGCCGCCGCGCTCAAGTGCCGACCTGAACGGTTACACGGGAGGTTGGGGATCTTGCGTTGGCCCAGCGGGCTAGCGGGCCGCGGGCGGACGCTCAGCCGCTCTTCCGAGAAGCTGTCGCCATGGCGCCCGCCGCCAGGGCCAGCAGCCCACCCAGCAGCGTCACCCACGCCCCGAGCTTGCTTTCGGCCTGCCCGCGAATGGCAAAGAGAAAGACGACCAGTACGATGACCGCCACGCTCCCGGTGACCCAGGTGCCCTTTCCTGTCCTGATTCCCAACAGGACCAGCATCCCCGTCAAGACGGTGAAAAAACCGAGAGACGTCACGAGGTTGAGCAGCAGAGGATCAGTGGACCCCGCCTGGTCAGCCCCGCCGAGATCAGCCACGCTGAGGAAGTGGTCGACGCGCAGGCACCCGGCCGGGTCCCCTCTGAGACAGATGCCGGTCACGGTTGGCGGACTTCCACCGGGATGGTCCGCCCAGCTCATGAACGAGCCGCCTATGAGCATCGCCGCCGCGAGCAGTGTGACGGCTATTCGCCACACGATGAGCCGCGCGCGCGTGATCGAGGACCGCTGAACGAAGGTCGCGGTGCCGGCGAGCGCCTGTTCTCCGCCCTTCACGTAGACCGTGAAGGGCCGCTCGCGCTCGGAGCCCATCCCCAACCGCTCGGCCGACACCGTGACTGTCGACACGGCCTCCCGCCCGGGCGCAAGCGTGAGCGCCGGTGGGTCGAACGCAAAGCTCATCTCCCAATCCGGATCCTCGCCTCGGAAGGAGACGGGGAGCGGCGCATTGCCGCCGCTTCGCACGGGCACTGCATACTGCGCCGACCTCTCGCCATGGCCGTGCTCTGGGGCGACCCTGCTCTCGAGCTGCTCGTATGCGGCGATCACCAGCTCGGCCCCGGCAGAACCGGCCTTCGTCTTGCGCGCGTGGGACATCGCGACCAGCCTGATCCACCATGGGCCGGCCTTGGCCTCCGGCCGGCGGGGCGGATGCAGGCGCACGGTCACCTCCTGCTCGTAGCTCCCGCTCTCGGCGCCAAACGGGACGAGGTAGACGACGGCCGGCTCGACCGTCCACCACCCCTCGGGAACGCCGGTGATCCGCAGGTCGTAGCCATCGACTATCTCGCTCTCGTTTCGGACGGTCGCGATGAGCTCGACCTCTCCTCCGGCGTCCACGGGCGCGGTCACGAGGCCGCCCCCAGAGCTCGCGTCGTCGGGGAGCCGCAGCGTCACGACGGCAGCTTCCTCACGAACGCCCCCCTCGTCTGGCTCAGGTTCTCGAACGGCTGGTTGGCCGGCGGGGGTAGGGGCGGGCGGCGGCGGCTCCTCGAAGGTCGCCAACGTGTCGGACGGAAGCACCACCGCCTCGAGCACGGCGGTATCGCTCTGCTCGGGAGCTTCCTCCCACCGCAGGTAGGTTCCACAGCTCTGGCAGAAGTCGTGGTCCTCCACGTTCTCGCGGTCGCAGCTCGGACAGGCGCTCACGAGGAGCCTCCTCCCTCGTAGTCGGTTGGCGGCGCTTCCATGACCAGCTCGTAGCTGACGTGCGCCGGCTTCGACTCGTCCACGAGCACGGCGATGGTGGCCTGCTCCTCCTCGGGCACCGGGACGGGGCAGCGCACGACAAAGCCAGCTTGCGCATCGGTAGCCGCCCAGCCGACTTCGTCCCCCCAGGTGACACCGCCTCTATCCTCGACCTCCAGGGGGAGTCCGGGGAATGCGAGGCGGAGGGCGAGCACGAGACCCGCCCGCGTCCCGCGCCCGCGCGCCAGCTCGGACGCGCTGCTCACGAGCTCACCCTGGCGTCCCTGCGCCCAGCTCTCGTCGAGCTCGACGCCCAGCCACGCGGCGACCAGCTCCAAGACGTCGCGTGGGGCAAGATCGGCGTCAAAATGGGCGGGAAGCGCATCGAGCGCGGCGACGATCGGGTCGAGCAGCGTCTCGAGCGCGCCGAGGAAGCGCAGGCCGAAGTCCCCGTCCTGGTAGATGGCCGGCACGGAGGCGCGCAGGTAGGCTCGCGCAGAGGCGGTCGGCGGCGCGACGGCCTCGCTCGTGCCGGCACGGCGACTGACCTCGGGGTCCGATGGAGCCGAGCGTGGGGGAAGGCTCTTCCTGGCGAACTGGCGTGGTCCGATCGCCCTGTAGCGGCGCTCCGTCTCCTTGGCCGGCACGGGTCAGCGCTCCGGGTGCTCTGCTTTGACGACGTGCTCGCCGGAGGCGATGAGCGCGTCCGCCTCGATCGAGATCTGACCCTCAGCCGGCTTTCCCTCGCGCTTCCCCGTTGTCAGGTCAGTCAGGTACACGCGCAGGAGCTTGACGTAGTCGACTCCCTCCACCGACTGCACGATCCCGTGCAGCTCTCCGTGATTGAGCCCCCGCCCGAACTCCCACCCGTATCCGGGCCCATCCTGCCGGCCCCCGACGAGCGGGTTGAGGTAGGTGTAGAGGGCGTAGTCGACGTCCTGCTGGACGCGTTGGAGGTCGCTGCGATCCGGGGACTCCACGTTGACGACGACGCTGACGCCGCGCAACCTCACAGGGAGCAGCTCGACCCTGGCCCCGAGCACCCGGCGCTCATCCAGGTACGCGCCGACCTCGGCCAGGAGGTCGTGGTGTGGCTCGAGCTCTCTCAACTCGAGGCGCCGGTCAGCGGGCTCGATGCGGGACAGGACATGCACCCGCACCGCCCCGCCGGCTTCTGGCGGCACGCAGATGACACGCCCCACGCCCACCGACGCCTCGCCCGCGAGGAACTCGTAGTCCCTCGCGGTGACAGCCCGATGGCGCGTCCGAAACTCCATCGAGGCCCGCAGGCGCGCGCTTGCGAGCGACTCTTGATCGATGCCCCCATCGGCGGGCAGCGGATTGGTGACGGAGGCGATCCCGGGGATGGTCGTCTTGAGCACGCTCAGCTTGTCGGCTATGACGTTGCCCGAACGACCGCCGCCGTGGCGGTAGCGTGTGAACCGCAGCGCCGATCCCTTCGGGGGGACCGCTCCGTACTGCGTCCAGCTGCCGTCGGCCTCGCGAATGCTCGGTCCGAGGGATATCTCGCCGTCGGCCGGATCGAGCACGAAGTGGCGGTCGCGAGCGGTGCTGAAGGCGAAGGACTCCTGGCCGTCCCAGGCCGTCCAGCTCGCCCCGGCGGCCTCGCGGACCTCGAGCGTCTCCCCGGACGCGAGCGTCAGGATCGGTCGGTGGCGCAGGCGAAAGGTCTGTCCCGGCGTGCCGTCGCTCTCCCCTAGGGCCTGATCCTGCTCGCTCGCGGCATGGATGGTGGGCAGCAGCGCCCCGATCGGCGCGGCTGTGAGCGCGTATATCTCCGGCGGGTGAGAGAACCTCGGCGCCTGCGCGCCCGAGCGCGTGAGCTCGTCGACCCGGCAGCGCAGCCAGTGCATCCGGTGACCGGCGACGGTTGTGCTCGTGCTGCCCGGCGGAAGCTCCAGCTCGAGCGTGCCGCTGCCGTAGTTGAAGCCGCCGGTGCGGTCCACGAGCACGCCCGCCTCCAGCCAACGGCCATCGGCGCCCGAGACCTCCCAGCGCAGCGGCGGATCGTCCGGGTCCACGCCCGCGCCCCGTGCCTGGGAAGCCTCGACGTCGACCCTCATCACGAGACGGTCCAGCGGCTCGGCGAACCCCAGCAGGAGGGCGTCGCCAACAGCCGGAGGGGTTGCGAACGGCAGACGGTCCGCGGCGCCGGGGCGCGCGTGGCCGCCGGCCACGCCGACGTCCTCGATCTCGCCGCCACGCTGGACCAGGTAGGCGGCCGGGCACGCCGGCGGGATGGTGAAGTCCTGCCTCGTCTGGAAGACGATCGCCGGCTCGTTCGGGGTCCGAACAGTGCCAGCCTCCGTTCCGGCGGGGATGGACACCGCGTCCTTGGCCGGGGCGGCCAGCCGAAAACGCAGCTGGGCGGTGGCCGCAGCCGGCGCCGCGAGGCGGATGCCGAGCAGCTCGAGAAGCGCTACGTGGAGCTTGTCCGGCACGCGGTTGAGGCGATAGACGAGCATGTCGGTCATCCAGGCGAACAGCTCGATCAGCGTGATGCCGGGGTCGGAGGCGTTGTGCTCGGTCCACTCGGGACAGGCCTGGGAGATGCGCATTCGCGCCTCGGAGACGAGCTCCTGGAAGCGACGGTCATCGAGGACGATCTCGGGCAGGCTCACTCCGATTCCTCCTCGGGGATCACGTAGAACGGGTAGATGAGGTTGCGCACGTCGTTGGTCGCCCGCAGCCGGTAGGCGATGTCGATGAGCAGCTCCCCGTGTTCGGCACGCGCGAGGTCGAAGTCCACGCCCAGGACCTCGATGCGAGGCTCCCAGCGCTCGAGCGCCTCGCGGATCTCGTGCTCCAGACGCCCCAGCGTGTAGGCGTCGACGGCCTCGAAGATGTAGTCGTGCACGCCGCAGCCGAACTCGGGGCGCATCGGGCGCTCCCCGGGCGCCGTGCCCAGGATCAGGGGGATCGCCTGCTCGACGTCTTCCTCGCCATGCGCGAGCGTCAGCCCGCCGTGACCGTCCACGGCGAGGGGAAAGCCTATGCCGGAGCCGAGGATGCCCGCCATCGATCAGCCCAACGCGATCTGGCTGCCGGAGATCTCCACGACGCCGCTCGCCTCGAGCTTGAGGCTGGGCGCCTTGATGGTGACGCTCGTCTGCGCCTCGATCACGACGTCGGTCCCCGCGCTCACCGACACCTTGCCGCTGTCGCTCGAGACGGAGACGTCGCCGGAATCGCTCGAGACCGAGAAGTCGCCGGTCGATTCGATGACCACCTTCTCGTCGCTGCGCAGGGCGAACGAGCCGTCGGTCTGCGCCAGCGCTTCGGGCTTCTCCTTTCCGTTCCACAGCGAGCCCAGCACGTATGGCCGGCGGACGTCGCCATGCTCGAAGCAGAGCAGCACCTCCTCGCCGACCACGGGCATCATCAAGAGCCCCCGCCCGCTGCCGGCCGAGGGCGAGGCCAAGCGCGCCCACCAACCCTCGTTCTCATCTCCGAGCTCCGGGTACTTCACCCGGACCCGCCCCAACCCGTCGGGGTCTTGGTTCTGGGTCACCACCCCGACGACGGGGCCTTCGGCCCACTTGCGTCTCGGCGCCTGCGACATGAGATCGAGAAGGCCGCGAGGCGTCCGCCCGGTGATCTGGAAGCTCGTCTGGTAGCCCTTGGAGCCCCGAAACAGGTGCGTGGTCGCAGACAGCGTGTAGGTGCCGCCAAACTTGGCGCCCACCCCGTCTATCGTGACCTGGCGCCCGGCGCGCAGGCCGGGATCTCCGTCGGTGACGCCCTGGGCTTCGACGAAGGCGTTGCCCAGTTGCGCGGCGACGCTTCTGGCCAGCGCGTCGGCCTCGGCCTGGGTGCTCACGGGCCGGTCGGCGACGGTCACGGTACCGCCACCCAGCGAGGAGACGAGCTCGTCCCGCGTCACGCCGATCTCCGCGGACAGCTCCTCGGCGCGCGCCGATGCGGAGATCGCCTGCTTGCCCTGCGGGTCCCAGCCTCGCACCAGCACCTCGTCGACCTGCGCCACCCCCGTGATGCGCGGGCTGAACGAGCGTAGGCGCTCACCCCATCGCAGCGTGGGCGCCTGACCCCGGTCGGACCCGCTGGCGCGGCGGAAGTGCAGCGCCCTGTCCTCGACTACCACCTCGAAGTCAATCGCCGCCGCCAGGCGCAGCAGCAGCTCCCAGTCGGTCTCGCTGCTCTGCTGGACGAAGTCGTGTGCCACCCCGGCGTCGTCGATGGTGCCGGTCCGCAGCCCGGCGCGGTCGGCCACCTTACGCGCGACGTCGTCGGCGGTGACGTTCTGGAAGGTCTCACTGCGGCGCGTGCGGTTGAGAGAGTGCGCGTGGTCGTAGCCGCGCGCGGCCAGGATCGCCCCCTCGGGCCCGAACTCCGGCTCGGACGTGGTGATCTGGCCCTTGATCAGGCTGGTCAGCGTGGCGGCGTCGGGCGCGGCGAACAAGATCTCGACCTCGGCGCCGACATCAAAGGGCCCGGAGTCCACGTGCTCGAGCTCGGGGTCGCCGAGGCGCAGCAGGAAGGCGTCGGGCAGCGTCAGACTGTCCTGAACGCGCACCTCCAGGAGCTGCGCGGCCATCTGCGGCTCGAGCGCCGTCCCGCCGAGGCGCACCTCGACACCGGCGAAGTGCTGGGCTTTGACGGGGGTCGTCACTGCTCGAGGAGGGGGATGTCGATCTCGGAGCCACGCCGCAGGCGCATCGGGTCATCGATGTCGTTGGCTTCGGCGATCGTGCGCCAGGCAGTCGGATCCCCGTAGTGAACGTGCGCGATCGACTGCAGGCTGTCGCCATCCCGAATCACGTGGGAGCGCGCGCCGGCCTGCGCGCGGGTCGTCGGATTCTGGCCTCTCGCCGGTCCGCGTGATGAGCGGCTGTCGGCGGTCTCGGCCTGCTGGAGGCTCAGGGTGGCCTCGGCGCGAATCGGAGCACCGTCTTGGTCGAACAGGGTGAACTGGATGCTCAGCGACGTGGCGACCGCTTTGAAGCCCACGGTCTTGCCCCAGCTGAACGTGAGCATCGGCGGTCTGCCCTTGTTCTTGCGGCTGGAGGCCAGTGCAGGGTTGACCTCCATCACCTTGAACAGCCGGTCGGTGACGTCGCTTACATCGTGGTTGGGTGCGTCGCTCGCGTCGAAGAGCAGGGCGAGGGTCAGCTCCCGCGCCCGCCCGCCGCCGAACTGGGCATGGGGAAGCGCTGCTCCGACGACCGGCTTGATGTGCCAATCATTGGTCTTGCTGATCGTGTACGCGTTCGGATTGAACCAGCAGTCGATCGGCGCCTCGTCGTCCTCGATCTCCAGCTGCGCCTTCTTCAGTGCGGTAGCGGTCATGGCACTAGGACTGAAGCCCCCGGTGAGCGATCTCCAGGGTTTCGGTGGCCACGTTGCTCGACCCGGCGTTCAGGCTCGGTCCCTGCCACCGGACGGGGAACGCGCCCTCGAGGGCCCAGCTTCGGACCCGCTGGGCGCCGGGCCCCAGCAGAGACACCGTCACCGTGGGTCGCTCCGCGCGCTGCTGGGTCCGAAAGAACCACTTGAGCAGCGCGTCCTCGTGCGTGACGCCGCGCGTGAGGATCAGATTGGGGTAGGTCAGCGCTCCCCGCAGCTTGTGGACGAAGCCGTTTTCGCCACCCTCCCGGTACTCCTTGAGGTCGAACTCGACCCCGAGTCCGGTGCACTCGGTGAACATTCCGATCGTCAGGTCTGGGATCTCCAACGTGAAGCGCAGTTCCCCCACCGGGTCGGGCGTGCTTCCGTTGGCTGGGGCGCGGACGGCGGTCGACATCGCAGCGGGCCGCTAGGGCAGTTCTCCCACCAGGTTGCCCATGCGCTCGCGCTCGGCCAGCAGGTCCCGCCTGAGGCGTTCGAGGATCTGCTCGTAGACGTCATCGATGTTGCCGTCGGGCGACGGCATCGCCGGCGCCGGGGAGGGGGAAGCCGCGGACTGGGTCGCCGGGGTCGCCGACGCCGGGGCCGGGCGAGGTGAGGAGAGGGTCGCTGGCGTCGGGGCGGAGCGAGGTGGGGACGGGATCGGCGGGGTCGCGGGCGCCGGAGGAGTCGAGGGCATGTGGCCCTGGCGAGCCAGCGTCGGAGCGAGGCGCCCCCCGGGAGGCGGAAACACGACGCTCGCCCGGTCGTCGGGCTCGCGCAGAAGGCTGACGCCGGCAGCGAGCGCCAGCCGGTCGGGAGCGGTACGCGAGAGCGGTGGCGGCGCGCCAGCATCCGAGTCCCCGACATGGACGGCGCGCGCGGGCCGTCGCAGGCGCACGGGCGGCCGCACCGCCGCGGGCTGGCGCTGGATGCGAGCGCTGTCTACGCGGCCGGGTTGCGGCGCCTTCGCGTCCCCGCCGGCGCTTCGGGCAGGGGAGCCGCCGGCCTCGCTGGCCGCCGGAGCCTCCGCGGGCGCGCGATCCGTCTGCTCGCCGGCCGATTCAGAGCCGGACCGGTCCAGGCGCCTCAAGCCGCGCAGCAGCGACCGCTGTGGTGGAACGGGCGTCTCAGCCGCCGCGCTCCGCGTGGGGGCTGCTTCGCCGTCTCCACGGAGAAACCCGACGACGCGGCGCCAGATCCGCGCGCCCGTGCCGGACTCGGGCTCGGCCTCGGGCTCGGGGGCAGTGCCGGCTCCTTCGGGCGTGGCGCCCGTCTCGGGAACACCGCTGGGACGGCCTTCGCCCATCGGCTGCGTGCTCCGCGCCACCCTGCGGAGGCGGACGGGCGCCCTGTCCCCGCCCACGTCGCGGGGCGCCCTTTGCAGGGATACCGGTGCGATGGTGGGCCGCGGCTCCCCGGGGGCGCTCGGGGCTGCGGTCGGTCCGAACCGAGAACCGGACTCGGGCTCGGGCTCGGGCTGCGCACCCTGCTGCGGCCCCGCTCCGAGTCCGGGTTGTGCGCCGTGCTCGGACTGCGCGGCCAGCCGGTGCACGCGAGGACGCTGCCCCGCGCCGGGCGACACACCGGAAGCCCTCGACGACTCGGGAGCGCTCGACGACTGGGGGGCACTCGACGGCTCGGGAACGCTCGACGACTGGGGAGCGCTCGACGACTCGGAAGCGCTCGACGACTCGGAAGCGCTCGACGGCTGTCGGGAGGCGCTTGCGGAGGTGGGCGACCTAGCGGCTGGCGTGCCGCCGCTGCCCCGGGCAGCCCGGGCGAGCTCTCCCCGGCCGCTCTGGGCATCGTGCGTCGCTCGGGCGATGCGCTCGTCAGCGCGCGGCGTCTCCGGCACCGCTGCGGCGCCGACGTCGTCCGCCCCGGTCACGCCCACCTCCTCCGCGGCGGTCACCTTCTCACCCGCGCTCCATACCGCGGCCCGACTCTCCCGCCCTTCTGGTTCGGCGACTTCCTCGGAGCCGGGGCGGCCCGACTGCGTGGACCCCGGACGCGCGGCGGGCTTGCGGGAGAGTCGCAGCCTCGGGCCCTCCTCGATCCGACCCCGCGGGGGTGTCGTGGCGATGGGCGTACGGGCGATCCGCGCCGTCGCCATCCGCTCACCCGCGGTCGGCGGCGCACTTGGGTCCTCGGCGCCGGCCGCCTCCGCCACCGCGGCGCCCTCGCCAAAAGGGATGCCCTCCGGCGGACCGTCGTCGAACAGCCACCGCGCCGCGAACTCGCTCATGCCCTGCGGCCGGGGAACGGGTGCCGGATCGACGACGGGCGCGGGGGCGATCGAGCCGCCCAGCCGCCGGGCGGACGGCGCCAGGCGCGTAGCCGCCTCGAGGCGCTTGGGCCGGCGGCGCTCGGCCACCGCGGCAGCCAGTCGGCGCCCACCGGCAGCGCCGAGCCGAGCCTCGCGGCTTACCAGCCGGCTTCCCAAGGGGGCGATGACCCGTCTGAGTCCCACGAGATCCCGAGTCACTCGGTACCTGCTCTGGAACGCTCGCCCGACTCGGACGAGAGCGCCTCCGCTTCGCGCAGGAAGCGCCGGCGGTCGGCGTGCTCGAGGTCGAGCAGGGTGGCCAATGACCAGTGGAAGTGGTGCGCGAGCGTGGCCATCTCCGCGAACAGCTCAGGTGGAGACGGCCGCGTCATTTTCCCAGGCCACCGTCCTCGATCTCGCCGAGGTCGACCTCGAAGCTGTGTGCGCAGGCCGGGCAGGAAACCGACCCCACCGCCTCCCCGTCGGTATTCAGCCGCTCGTAGAGCCGCTGCAGGTGGTCGAAGTCCGCCGCATACAGCCCCTCGATCAGTTCCGGGGTGACCTCGGTCACGTCGCCGATGCGCGAGACCACGCGCGAGAGCAGCAGCACGGTGAGGTACGCCTCATTCTGGCGCGCCGCCGGTTCGCGCAGCGGCTCGATCTCGTCGCGGGCCGTGGCCAGGCGCATGACGCCCTCCCCATGGACCGCTCCGCCTGGGTCCACGTAGCCCTTGGGCAGCGTGAAGGCGTGCTCTGTCTTCATCGTCCTCGAGCCCTGATGACCGGCCAGCCGCTTAGGTGCGGTCGAGGCCCTCATGGCAGATGTGAAGCTCCTCGAGCGCGACTTCGTTGGCCGCCGCGTTCAGGCTCACACCCGTGTACTGGACGGGCCAGCCCTGCTTGAAGGAGTACGTCGCGATGGCCGAGCCCTTGTAGTCGACGAGCTCGATGGTGCCGTCGACGCGTGCATCGTCGGGGCCCTCCTTGAGCACCTTATCGCGCCAGTTCCACAGCTCCAGGTTCTCGTCGATCCCGCGCTTGAGCGTGATGTTCGTCCACGAGGTCGAGCCGGGGACCTTGCGCACGAGCGGCTGACCGTTGGCGTCGACCGACTTTTCCTCGATCACCTCGGTCTGGGAGTCGAGCCCGGTGCACTCCCGAAAGACTCCGGCGGACTCGTGTCCGCCGAGGTTGAGGCGGAAATGGGATGAGGGTCGAGGTTGCTTCTCGGGCATCTAGCGCTCCTTTCGAAAGCAGCTCAGGCAGCCAACTCGGAGGCGCCAGCGGTGTACTGGCTGATCCGGAAGATCACGAACTCGGCCGGTTTCACGGGCGCGATCCCGATCTCCACTACCACCTGCCCGGCCTCCACGACATCGGGCGGGTTGGTCTCGGCGTCGCATTTGACGAAGAAGGCCTGTTCGGGGGTTGCCCCGAACAGCGCGCCCCCGCGCCACGTACGAGTGAGGAAGTTCGTCGCCGCGATCCGCAGTTGCATCCACAGCCGCTGGTCGTTGGGCTCGAACACCGCCCACTGCGTGCCCTCCATGATCGACTCGGACACGTAGTTGAAGAGGCGGCGGACGTTCAGGTAGCGCCACTCCGGGTCGCTCGAGAGGGTCCGCGCCCCCCAGACGCGGATGCCGCGTCCGCGGAACGAGCGGATGCAGTTGATGCCGGCCCTGTTCAGGCTGCCCTGCTCCTCCTGGGTCACCTGGAAGGCCAAGCCGGTGATGCCGAGGATGACCTCGTTGGCCGGCGCCTTGTGAACGCCCCGGGTGGAGTCCGTGCGCGTCCAGACGCCCGCCAGATGCCCGCAGGGCGGTATCAGGATCGGTTGGTTGGTCAGCGGGTCCATCGCCTCCAGCCAGGGGTAGTAGAGCGTCGCGAACTTGGAGTCGTAGCCGGCCGTGTCCATGCGCCAGTCGAATACGTCCTGCGGACGCAGGTCTGGCGGCGCGTCGAGGATCGTCATGCGATCCCCGGCGTCCTCGCAGTGCGCGATCATCTTGCCCTGGAGATCGCGTACCTGCGCTCCGTCTCCGTTTGCGGCGAACGTCATCAGGTCGGGCATGCACACCATCGTGATCTCGTCGACGGCGGCCAGGCTTCCCATCCCGGTGCGCTGGCTGACGTCGCCCTCGAAGTCCGCCGGGGCGATCGCCTCGCTCGGGATGGTGGGCACCGTCAGCTCGTAGGTGCCCGCAGCCGGCACGCGCTGGGCGGCGGGCAGCGAGGCACCGGTCTCCTCGATCTTGATCAGCTTGGAGGCGCCGTTGACCTTGTTGGTGATGTGACCGCGGCCCTTCTTGAGGGAGAGCCCGGTGTGCTCCTCGCGCCGGCTCCCCGCCGTGACCACGAGCCGGAAGCTGGGCTCGGCCCCTCCCGACTTCTCATCGCTCGACTTCTCGTCGCTCGACTTCTCCTTGGAGTCCTCGTCGTCACCCTTCGCAGAGGAGTCGCCGCCGGTGCCCATCTCCTCGGTGAGCTCGAGCTTGACCGGCCCTTCCACGTCGCCGAGCGCGACGACCCGGAAGGCCTCGATGCTCGTGTCCCCGGCGGCGGGCAGCGCCGTCTCCGCAGCCGGGATGTCCTCTGAGCCCCCCACACGGACCACCCAGCACAGGCTCCCGCCGTTGTGGAAGAACCCGTAGACCGAATGGGCCAGGTAGGCACCCTCGAGGAACGGCCCGTTGTCGGGCTCGCGGGCGTCGGCGAAGGTGGTCGCGAACTGGGTCCAGTTGGAGATCTGGATCGGCCGGTTGACGGGACCGCCCGGAGCCAGCCCCACGAAGGCGGCGACGGAGGTGCCGACCCCCTCGATCGGCTTCGACGCCGCGGGGACCTCCTCTACGTAGACGCCCGGCGTCAGATACGACGTGGCCATGTCACTCCCCTGCTCGGTTGGCTGACGGTCTCCGGCCCGCCGCGCAGCCTCGACGCGGGCGCTTCCAAGGCTGGCGTCCACGGCGTCGGAAAACGGGGCACGAGCCGATCCTTATCGCTCGCGGGCCCGCTCGCCAGGGAGTAGAGGGCAGCCTTTCGGGCAGGCCGGCGTGACCGTTAGGTCAGCGTGTGCGCTTGGCGCGGCGCGACCTCGCCGGCGCGCCGAGCACCAGATCGACGCCCGACCCGGGCACGGTCACGGTGCCCTCGGCCTCGCTCCCGTCGGCGGCGCGGGCCAGGCAGCGGTAGCTCCCGGCGGTCAGGCGATCGAAGCGAAAGCGCCCGTCGGGGCCGCTGGACGTCCACGCCCCGGCGTCGGGCAGCGTCACCCACGCGTTCTCCACCGGCCGGTCCTCACCGTCGTGGACCGTGCCACCGATGCGGTGAAGCTCGAGCATCGCGTCGGGCGCTCCATACGGGTCGCGAGCGCGAATCGTCTGCGTGCGCACCTCGGGGCCGCGCTCGAGCGAGGCCCCCGGCTCGCACGCAAGCGTGACCACGTAGTCGAGCGAGGCCTTGTACTGCCCGCCCACGGCCAGCCAGAAGTCCGCCTTGCCGTCCTCCCTGGACTGGCCCACCTTGGTGGAGAGCGGGTAGCTCTGCGTGACCTGGTCGCGCAGACCTCCGGCCAGGACGTCCTCGGGCAGCTCGGGGTAGGCGTAGAGGACGGCCAGCAGCTGTGAGAGGAGGCGGTGCTCGTCCTCGACCGCGCGCGTCCAGGCGGTGACGGCGTAGGAGGCCTCGACCCACAGCGGCGGGCGCAGCTCTCGCGTGTGTCCGTTGTCCCGCTGCGTCTCCCACGCGATCTGACGGTGCTCCCTGGACTCGCGCAGGTCGTAGAGGAAGAGGTTCACCGCCGGAGCGGAGAGCTTCGCCGACCAGTCCTTGGCGGGAGCCTCGAAGGCGACCTGCACACCGCCGAACCCGTGCGTTCCGAGCTCGCGCTCGAGCAGCGCCCGCAGCGACTCATCGAGGTCGGCGAGCATGGTGTTGAGGGGGACGGAGACGGTGAGGGGCATGGTGCGGGACGCTACCGCAGGTCATAGGTTGCGCTGCGAGCGAACGGGCAACCACGGGGGCACAGACCTCTGCCCACACACGGGAAGCAGGGCCGACACGCGCTCGAGCGCGCCTGCCTTGACGGGCCGGCGGAGGTCGGGCCAAGTAGAGGCCGGCGCCCGCGCGGGTCACCAGGCGGCTATTCGACCCGGGCGAGGCCGAGCGCCTGGCTTCCTACCACCCCGGGCCAGCTACCTACCACCCTGGGCCGACATCCGCGTGCGCGCTACCGCCGAAATCACCGAGCTCCGAACCTGGTCGGCGAGGCCGCCGAGTACCCCTCGAGCCTCTCGGGCCAATGGGGGAAGGGGCTCCCCACCCGACGTGGAGCGGTTACCGTTTAGCTGGTGCTCCACGCCCCGCATCACCCCGCGTTGCCTGCCGCCCGTTGGAGCGCCAGCACTTGTTCGGCAAAGCCGGACCGGTCCGCCGGGGCCCCCGGTCGACCTGGACGCCGTCTGCCAGGCGCGCGGGGTCGTGATACGTCGAGCGCTTCGCCCGCTGTTCGGATACCCGGCCTCCTTCCTGAACCATGAACCGCCGCCCTTGCCCACCCTCAGTACCCGCCGACGTCCGGGGCCCGCTGGCCCAAGAGCCTGGCCATCACGGCAGCCGCCTTGACCTCGACCGGCCCAAGGACGCGGTCGAGCTCGCGGAGGTTGGCGTGGAACTGCTCGGTCTGAGCGTGCACCGATACCAGCGGACGGTACTCCGGCTCAAGCAGCCTTCGCTCCCCGACAATGCCCATCAGCTCGTTGCGGATCTCGTCGGGTGAGTCGTGCCCCTCGGCAGCGGCGCGGCCGAGGGCCAGCACCTCCCGGACCGCCGAAGTCATCAGCATGACGGTCGAAAAGCGCTCGCCCCCCCGGTCCGGAGCAATGCCCTCACGGCGGGTCTCGGGGATCTGCTTGGCCGCCTCGTCGATCTGTTCGCCGAGCTTGAGGTAGCTCTCGCGCCTGGCCACCAGGCGCAGGTTGAACCGCACGGCGCTCACTTTGTAGTCGGTCACCGCATTTTTGAACTCCCTGACCTTTTGGGTGACCCCGAATTCGTCGGCCACGGCCTGCTCGGCACTGATCTTGGCCTCGAGCTCGCCGATTCTCTGCTCGATCTCGTGTATCTCGTCCTCGTAGACCAACCCGGCGATACCGCCGAGCACGCCGGCGGCGTCGGTTGGTATACTAAGCGGCCTAGCTACCGACGCACCCCTTCCATGGACAGCCTCGGCGAGTTCCCTGTCGTGGAGCCCCACTTCGACCGGCTTACCGGTGGCGGCGATCGCCACGTCGATCGTCGTGCCGATGTCGCGGAACGTCTCGATGACGGACTTGATCTCGGCCAGCTCTGCCTCGTCGACCTCGCCCGATGCCTGCAGTCGCTCGACGCGGCGAGCGCTGGTCACCTGCTGGTAGCCGAGCCAGGTCGTGCCCATTCTCCGAGCCGCCGAGGTGACGCTCCCGGCGGCCGAGCCCACCTGGGCGTCGACGGCGGGGAGGTCAAGCGCCCCAGGGCTGGCGATCTGGGCCAGCCCGGCCGCCCGCTGCGCGTCACCGAGACTGTCCACGAGCGCTGCGACCATCGCCTCCGGGGCGCTGACGCCGAGCAGGTCCTGCATTCCCTGAAGTCGGGCGAGGCCGGCGAACATGAGATTGGCGCGGAGATACCAGCGGTTGTAGCCGGCGACGATGTCCTCCTCCCGATACCGGTGGGCCGTGTAGGTTGCTATCTGCTGCCGGTAGTTCGTGGCCCTCTCCCGGTAGAATTTCTGGAAGTAGGGGCCGGGCGAACTCAGCGAGCCCTTACCCTCCGCCGCCTCGTCCGCCTGCACCGCGCGCTGGGCGAGGCGATCGATACTCTGCTCGAGGCTACTGAAGTCGGGGTAGCCTACTGGTCGTAGTTGGGCGTGGGTGTAGTGGCCGAGCGCGGTGCTCGCCGCGCCCTCGACCTGCGGCAGCATCTGGCGGGTAGCGCCCTGCTCCCCGATGGCGAGCGTCTCGTTCTCGGTGCCCACCGGTCCGGGGACGAAGGTGATGGCCGAGCCTCCGACGCTCTCTGTCGCGGTGGACGCCCGACCGGCGGGTTGGCGCTGCGCCACGAAGCCAACGTGGCTGCCGAGAAACCTCGACGAAGCGCGGTTTCCGATCGCACGCTGGAGCGCCATCGCCGAGCCCGAGGTGCGGCACAGCGTGCCCACGGACAACGGCGACGGGAGGTCCTCCGGTTTGGCCGACCGGTTGCACGTGGAGCCTGGGGTCGGAGCGCTCAGCCGCCCCGAGTGTCGGCTCATGGCCACCAGTCGACTTCGTGGCTCACCGGATCACCGGTGCCAGGATCCCAGAGGCGACGGGAGGAGACAACGGCCGAAGGACAAACGTTCGGTCACACTCTGCTGCCCGATCGGGCACCGCTATTGGCGGAATCGTCAAATCAGGATGCGACGACGCCCAGCGTCAGCACGGGGGTGGCATGGGACGAAGCGACCGAAGGAAGGGTCAGTGAGGTCCGCCTGGACGACGGACGAGATAGCATCGCTTGCGGGGATGAAGCCTATGCGCGCCGTCGTCAAGATCAAGCCACCCCTTCGGCACTACATCTGCGGCTTGATCGCCTGGTGAAACCGCTCAAAATCCGCCTCGAGCGTCAGGCGTCCGAGCTTGCCGTATTCGAGCGCCACGGCGCGGACAAGATGGGCCATTCCGATCCGGCCCCCATCGTCGGCCGCGAGGAACGCCGCCGCCAGCGAGCAGTTGCGGATGCCGCCGCCGGACAGCTTGAACTGGGCGGCCAGGAAGGCGAGGTCGATGTCATCGTCGCGCGGCGCGGCGTCGGGGAGCAGCAGGCTCCAGATCCGCTCGCGGTCCTCTGCCTCGGGGAACGGGAAGTCGATCACGAAGTCGAGCCGGCGCACGAAGGCGTCGTCGATGTTGCGGCGGTAGTTCGT
>JBPCPM010000107.1:0-6520 GCA_050999155.1 Solirubrobacterales bacterium | reverse complement strand
ACCGACCATCTCCTACTCCGGCACCTCCAACGAAATCGTTGATGGCGCCGGCAACACCCCATCGACCAGCGGCACCACCCCCACCGACGGAGCCGACCCCCTACTCACCTCCGCCGCCACCCGCGACGAAACCGTGGATGGGCAGGTGGACCGTATCCGCACGACATGGAGCGAAAAGG
Organism: Solirubrobacterales bacterium; assembly: GCA_050999155.1. GTDB lineage: Bacteria > Actinomycetota > Thermoleophilia > Solirubrobacterales > 70-9 > JBPCPM01. The sequence goes on along the minus strand of JBPCPM010000107.1, from coordinate 6,341 downwards.
TCTCACACCCCGGGACCACCGGATCGACGCCGTTCGCCGTGACATCCCCCACCCGTTCGGTGACCGGAGTCCAGCCGACATCGGACGCGACGACGCTCGACATCGACGTCGGTGCTTCCGGTGCCGCAGACCTCGACCTGGACTTCTCCCTGGCCTACACGCCGCCCGGCGCCGGCGCCGTGACGGACGCGGCCGGAAACGAAGCGCTGGCCGCCTCGGGGATCACCGTCACCGCCTCCTGCACGGACGCCAACGACAAGGCGAACCAGAACGACACCCGGGCCACCGCGTACGCGGTCCCCGCCGGAACCCGCTTCGAGTACCTGTGCCCGGGCGACGAGGACTGGTACCAGGTGACCGCCGACGGAGCGAGCGACCTGAACGTCTTCGCCCGTCCCGCAGACGAGCTCGACATCCGCCTCGCACTTTTCGATTCATCGGGCACCCTCGTCGGGACCGAGCGCAACGACGGAGGCGACGGGGCCGAGGAGGCAACCCTCGAGACCACGCCGGCGGGCGGCCCCTACTTCGTGCGGGTGCGCAACGTGACCGGCGACTTCGGCAAGGGTGACTACTGCCTTTCGGTCACCTCGTCAGCCGATTCCGGATGCGGCGCGCAGTCAGGAGACGTCCTGGTCACCGAAGTGCTCGGAGACAACGGCTCCAGCGGCGTCCCCGACTTCGTCGAGGTGACCAACCTGAGCCCGCTGTCGCAGGAGCTTTCCGGCATGACCGTCGGCTACGGCTCGGGCCAGTGCACCATCGCCCACGCCGACGGCACCTCACCGGTCTCGATCGCCAGCGGCGAGCGGATGTGGGGCAGCAGCAGCTCTGCGGCGGGCGGCAACTTCACATGCGCCGGCCTCGATATCCCCGATTCGCTCGCCAACATCGAGCTCCGGAAGTCCTCGGGCCTGCTTATCGACGACGCACCCCTTGCCGGCTCGCCGTCAGGTGACGGGCACTCGGCCCAGACCTCCACGGCAGGTGAGACGTCTGAAGCGGCGAACGACAGCGCGGCCAACTGGTGCTACACGTTCTACGACGGCTCGACCACCAACGCCGTCCATACCCGCGGCGCCGCGAACGACGGCTGCGACGAGTTCCGCATCAACGAGGTCAACTGGAACACGTCCGGCAGCGACGAGGGCAAGACCTTCGTGGAGCTCTTCGGCAACGCCAGCCTGACCCCCAGCGCGAACCTGCTCGGCGGGTACCGCCTGGTCTACGTCGAGGGCCGCAACGGCGATCCGACCGGCACCGGGCGCAACGCCGGGGAGATCGACGCGGAGCTGGTCCTCCCCTCCAGTGCCGATCCGGGCAGCGACGGCGTCTACGTCATCGCGGACGGCAACGGGGGCTCGACGGTCGGCGACACGATCGTTCCCGGCGCCGACATCGTCTTCGAGAACGGCGACCCGGAAGACGACTCCGACTCGATCCAGCTCCTTCGGCCCGGTGTGCCCGCCAGCTCCACGGACTGCGGCTCGTCCCTTTCAGGCGCGCCGTTCCTCGCGGACGTCTTCGGGCACTCCTCGGTCGGCCTGGGTGTCGCCATCGACCAACAGCGCAAGTGCAGCATGTGGGAAGGAACCCACTTCAGCGATCCGGGCACCGGCGATGTCAGCGCCGAGCGCAAGAGCCCGGGGCAAGACTCGAACAACAACGCGGTCGACTTCGAGATCCGCCCCCAGCCCGGCACGCCTGGTACCCCGTAGCCCGGCAGAGCGCCGGCATCCGGTCCGGGCCGACCATCGGTGTACCGTTGACGCCCCCGGCGTGAAACGGGTCAGGAGTGCGGCCCCCACGCTGTTACTATACTTTGTGAAGTATTGAGCGAGACGAATGGAGCGCGATCGTGGCCGGAGCTGTCAAAGACGTCACCGACACCAACTTCCAGGCCGATGTCATCGAGTCTGGCACGCCGGTTCTCGTCGACTTCTGGGCGCCGTGGTGCGGCCCGTGCCGCGTGGTCGCCCCGGTCCTCGAGGAGCTCGCCGGCGAGCGTGACGATGTCCAGATCGCCAAGCTCAACGTCGACGAGAACCAGCAGACCGCCGCGAAGTACGAGGTCCTCTCGATCCCGACCATGATCCTGTTCAAGAACGGGCAGGTCGAGAAGAAGCTGATCGGGGCTATGAACAAGCGCAAGCTGGTGGCGGAGCTCGATCCGGCGCTGGCGTAGGGGCGCGGCGCTCGCGGTCGTGCGCTCGTCGGGCGACGTCAGCTGCTTCGGGCTGGTGGGCGGGGCCGGGTGGGTGGCCCCGCGACGCTCGTCACGGTCGTGGGGGCGGGACCGAGGTGGCGGGGACTCGCCGATTGTCGCCGGACCACCCACCCGGCCCCGCTCCAACCGTCCCTGGCTGACGTAGGGACGGCGGGATGCTCGATGCGCCGGTGTGGGACGGCGCGCCGGATGTAGCTCCTGGATGAGGGAACGGCCTCGGAGCGGGATGGTGCTTCGGCGCGTAGGGGTGGGACGACACTACGGACGTCGCTCTGACGCGACGGCTCTCGTCGAGCGCACGATTTTGTGGCCAATGACCCCACTATCGGGCACTCGGCGTTCCGTGTGCGGCGAGTGCCCGATTTCTTGGTCAATGACCCCACTATCGGGCACTCGGCCGGTGGGGCTAGCCGGACTTCGTGACGGCGATGTGGAGGGTGCTGCCCTCGATCGTCGTCGTGGCGCCGTCGGTGGCGTCGTAGGCGAGCGTCGTGGCCAGGGTTTCGGTGGCGATCGTGTCGGCGTGGGTGCGGGCTGCTTCCAGGAGGTCGGGGGCGCCTCCCAGGGAGAGGGCGATGCGGTCGGTGATCTCCAGGCCCTCGTCGCGGCGGGTTCCCTGGATGGCATGGACGATCTCGCGGGCCAGGCCCTCGACGCGGAGGTCGTCGTCGAGCTCGGTGGCCAGGGCGACGGCATGGCCGGCCTCGGCCGAGACCTCGTAGCCGGGGAGGGGGGCCATGACCAAAGTCACGTCCTCGGCGGTGAGCTGGTGGTCCTTGCCGCCGATGGAGACTCCGACCGGCGCGCCGCCGCGGACGGCGTTGGCGACCGCGTCGGGGTCGAGGGCCTCGATGGCGGCGGCGACCTGGGGCATCTCGGCGCCGAACCGCGGGCCCAGGGCGCGGTAGTTGGGCTTGACCTCGTAGCTGGCCAGCTCGGCCTCGTCGGAGACGAACTCCAGCGCCTTGACGTTGAGCTCGGCGCGGACCAGGTCGGCCAGGCCCTCGATGGCCTGGCGCTCGGTGTCGGAGGCGACGATGACCGCGGAGCGCAGGGGCTGGCGGTTCTTGACGCCGGCGGCGGCGCGGGCGGCGCGGCCCAGCTCCACGGTGGTCTGGACCGTGCCCATCTCGGCCTGGAGGTCGGCGTCGGCGAGTGCCTCGTCCGGCTCGGGGAAATCGGCGAGATGGACGGAGTCGCGGTCGTCGGGGAACGCCCCGTCGGCTCCGCCGACGAGGTTCGTCCAGATCTCGTCGGCCACAAACGGGATGAAGGGGGCGAGCAGCTCGGAGAGCGTGGTCAGGGCTTCGCGCAGGGTGGCCAGCGCCCCCGGGTCGCCCTCCCAGAACCGGCGGCGGCTCAGGCGCACGTACCAGTTGGACAGCTCGTCCACGGCCTCGGCGATCTCCCGGCCGGCCGTCGTCGAGTCGTAGTCGTCGAGCCGTTCGGTGACCACGGCCACCGTGCCCTGCAGGCGGGCCAGCAGCCACCGGTCCAACGGGTCGCGGTCGGCCACCGAGGGCGGGTCGGTCGCCTCGCTGGCGTTCGCGTACAGCACGTAGAACGCGTACGTGTTCCACAGGGTCAGCAGGAAGCGGCGCACAGACTCGCCGACCGCGTCGGTCGAGAACCGGTAGCCGGTCCAGGGCTGCTGGGCCGTGAGGTAGTACCAGCGCAACGCGTCGGCGCCGTGGCGGTCGAGGACCTCCTGGGGGGCCACGATGTTGCCCCGGCTCTTGGACATCTTCTGGCCCTCAGGGTCGAGGATCAGCCCGAGGCAGACGCAGTTGCGGTAGGCGGGGCCGCCGAACAGCAGCGTGGACTCGGCGTGCAGGGTGTAGAACCAGCCGCGCGTCTGGTCGATGGCCTCGCAGATGAAGTCGGCCGGATGGCGCTCGTCGAACAGCTCGGTGTTTTCGAACGGGTAGTGGTGCTGGGCGAAGGGCATCGCGCCCGAGTCGAACCACGTGTCGATGACCGGCGCGACGCGGCGCATGGTGCCACCGCATTTCGCGCAATCGAGTTCCACATCGTCGATGTGGGGCCGGTGGAGGTCTTCGGGAACCTCGCCGCCCAGCTCCCGTAGCCGCTCCCGGGAGCCGACGCACTCGCGGTGGTCGCACTCGGCGGAGGCGCACTCCCAGATCGGCAGCGGCGTTCCCCAGTAGCGGTCGCGCGACAGCGCCCAGTCGACGTTGTTTTCCAGCCAGCGCCCGAAGCGGCCGTCGCGGATGTGCTCGGGGTACCAGGAGATCTCTTGGTTGCCGGCCAGCATCTCGTCGCGCACCTCGGTGGTGCGGATGTACCAGCTGGACTTGGCGTAGTACAGCAGCGGCGTCTCGCACCGCCAGCAGTGGGGGTAGGCGTGCTCGTAGCGCTCCGAGCGCAGCAGCAGCCCGCGGCCGTCGAGGTCGGCCACGATGTCGGCGTCAGCGTCCTTGACGAACCGTCCGGCCCAGGGGCCCGTCCGCTCGTCGTAGGTGCCGTCGAGGCGGACGGGATTCTGCAGGGTCAGGCCGTGCTGCTCGCCGAAGCGAAAGTCGTCTTCGCCAAAGGCCAGGGCGGTGTGCACGAGGCCGGTTCCGTCGTCGGTGGTCACGAAGGCGGCCGGCAGGACCGAATGGGACTTGGGCCCGAAGTCCGTGACGTAGTCGAACGGGGGCCGGTAGCGCACGCCGGTGAGCTGCTCGCCGGAGAACCTGTCGAGGATCTCGGCCTGCTCGCCGAGCACCCGCTCGACCAGCGCCTCGGCGAGCACGAGCACCTCGTCGTCGTGGCGCACGCGGGCGTAGGTGATCTCCGGGCCTGCGGCCACGGCAGCGTTGGCCATCAAGGTCCATGGGGTCGTCGTCCACACCACGAGTGCATCGCCCGCCTGCAGCGGCGATGACCCAGGGTCCCCGTCGATCGGGAGCCGCACGTAGGCCGACGGGTCCTCGACGTCGCGGTAGCCGAGCGCGACCTCATGCGATGACAGTGCGGTCCCGCAGCGGGGGCAGTACGGCACGACCTTGTGGCCCTCGTAGAGCCGGCCGTCCTCCCACAGGCGCCCGAGTGCCCACCAGACCGACTCGATGTAGTCGTTGTCGAGCGTCCAGTACGGATCGTCGAGGTCCAGCCAGAAGCCGATCCGCTCGGTCAGCCGGTTCCAGTCGGACACGTAGCGCACCACCGACGCACGGCAGCGCTCGTTGAACTCGGCGATGCCGAACTCCTCGATCTCCTCCTTGGAGGAGATCCCGATCTCCTTCTCGACCTCCAACTCGACCGGGAGCCCGTGGCAGTCCCAGCCGCCCTTGCGCGGAACCCGGAACCCGCGCATCGTGCGGTAGCGCGGGTAGATGTCCTTGAACACCCGCGAGAGCACATGGTGCGAACCCGGCCGGCCGTTGGCCGTGGGCGGTCCTTCGAAGAACGACCAGACCGGGGCGTCGCGGCGCTGCTCGAGCGAACGTCGGAACAGATCCTGCTCCCGCCAGCGTTCGAGCACCCGTTCTTCGAGGGCGGGGAACGCCTGGCCGGACTCGACAGGCCGGAAGCGAGTGGGGTCGGACGGGGCGGCCATGCGCCCGGGAGTCTACGAAGCAGTCTGCGCCCGGGCCTGCTCCACGACCGCCTCGCACGGCCGGGCCTCGGAGCGGGCCGCGATCGAAACCAACCGACCGTCGAGTTCCGATCACGCCAACAACGAACGGCAAGGCAATCGCTGACGCAGCGGCGGCGTTCGACTGCCGGGGGCCACAACCGGGACTCGCCGGGGCCGGTCAGGCGGCGTCAGCGAGCTTGCGGCAGATGCTCGCGAGCTGGCGCTTCTCGTCGTCTTCCAGACGATCGAACGCCTGGCGCACACGATCGGTGTGCGCCGGAAACGCGCGGGCGACCACGGCCCGCCCGGCCTCGGTCAACTCGACGACGACCGCTCGGCGGTCCGACGGGTGGCGGCTACGCAGGGCCAGGCCCCGAGCGACGAGCGTGTCGAGCACCTCGGTCGCGTTGGCCTTTGACGTGCGCAGGCGCCTGCGGAGCGCACGGAGCTCGAGTTCGCCGCCCGCGCTCGTGAGCACGACAAGCATCTCGAAACCGGTGGCCGAGGGGGCGTCGACACCGAGCTGGC
>JBPCPM010000083.1:0-5466 GCA_050999155.1 Solirubrobacterales bacterium | reverse complement strand
GCCCCGGACTCATCACGGCGATGGGTGTCAGCGTCGGTCTCACTGCCGCGGCGATCATGTCCAAAGGCACTCTGACGCAGAAGAAGCGTTGGGCGCGCCATTTGCTCACGTTGGAAAAGGTCGGGGCGTGGGCGATCACCGAGCCCGGCTCGGGGTCGGACGCCTTCGGCTCGATGCAGTCGACCGCCCGACGGGACGGTGAGGAGTACCTACTGAACGGCTCCAAGACCTTCATCACCAACGGCCCCTACGCCGACACCACGGTGTTAATCTGCAAGCTCGACGAGGGCAACCCCCCGGCAGAGCGCAAGATCCTGTCCTTCGTGCTGGACAAGGGGATGCCGGGCTTTGAGCAGAGCAAGCCCCTGCGCAAGATGGGAATGCACTCCTCGCCTACCGGCGAGCTGTTTCTCGACGATGTGCGCGTGGGTCGCGATCGCCTCATCGGTGAGACCGAGGACCTGCCCTCAGGCGGGCGCGCGGGAGCCAAGGACACCTTCTCGATGGAGCGTTCGGGGGTGGCCGCCATGGCCCTGGGCATCATCGACCGCTGCCTGGAGCTGTGCGTTCAATACGCCAAGGATCGAGTGCAGTTCGGTCAGCCCATCGGCGAGTTCCAGCTCATCCAGGACAAGCTGGCCCGGATGGAGGTGGCCCGGCTCAACGTCGAGAACCTGGTGTTCCGCACCATCGAGATGAGCGCCGCCGGCCACAGCATGACCCTGGCCGAGGCCTCGGCCATGAAGCTCTACTCGGCCCGGGCCGCCACCGAGGTGGCCATGGAGGCCGTGCAGCTCTTCGGCGGCAACGGCTACATGAGCGAGTTCCGCGTCGAGCAGCTGGCCCGCGACGCCAAGGTGCTCCAGATCTACGCCGGCACCGACGAGATCCAGATCACCCACATCGCCAAGGATCTTCTCAGGCGATAGCCGGGGGCGGTGCGGGTGCCGGCTTGATCTCGCTCGGCTGGCGCCTCGCGACCGTGCTGGTCGGGTCGGCCTTCGGCCTCTACGCCGGCACCGACGAGATCCAGATCACCCACATCGCCAAGGATCTTCTCAGGCGGTAGCCGGGGGCGTCGGTCCCACCCACTCGGCTGAGCCTTGAGCGAGACGGCCCGCACGCCGGGCGGGCGAGGGGATGCTGGGGTCCTGCCCTACGCCGAACCGAGAAGGAGATCGAAGTTCTCGGGAGGCATCAGCGACGCGAAGTAATGGTCCTCGGCTGCCGACCACCGAGCCTCCCAGTCCGACCGGTACGCCTTCCCCTCGCGCGCCAGGAGCTGTCGCCGCCGTACCTCTCGAGGGACGTCCAGCAGCACACGGACATCGAGCAGATCGTGCATCTCCGGGCGACAGCTGTAGGCACCTTCGAGCACCACAACTGATCCTGCCCGGGCGACGATCGGCTCAGGCGCGAGCGGAACGACATCGGCGTCCCAGTCGTCGGCCTCCCAGTCGAACGGGTACCACTCCGCGACACCTCCGTCACGGAGCTGCTCGAGGACGGCGCGCTGTCGACGCCAGTCGATCACCCGGGCTGCCTTCTCCGCCGCCGCCCGGCGATCCCAGACCTCAGCGCTCCCGCCGGCGTAGAACTGATCCCCCTCGATCACGGTTGTCAGGCCGGCTCGGTCGTGGGCGATCCGCAGCGAGAGCGCAGCCGCCAGCGTCGACTTTCCGGCTCCGCTCCGTCCGTCGAGCCCCACGAACAGTGGTTCATCGCTCGGGTCGTGTTCCCTGCACACCTGGGCCAGCAGAACACGCGCCAGCTCGTCGGCCGACGGCTGCGGTGCCGAGGTTGACCCGTGGTCCTCGGTCCCCATGCCGCACAGCATGACGCGCCCCAGCCGCGGGGTGGGTCTGAGACCGGAGGCGCCTGGGCACGTCCCACCGACCGTCGCCGGGCGGGCGCTACCTGGCGCCGCGCTTGTGGCCAGGCGGAGCGAGGCGAAGGGACGCGTAACGTCGGGAAGGTGTCCGGGCTGTCACCACGGCTGAAGGAGATCGTCGATGCCCTGCCTCTCCGTCCCGGGCTCCGCGTCGTCGAGATCGGCTGCGGTCCCGGCGCCGCGGCCAAGGAGGTCGCCTGGCGCGACGGACCGGACGGCCATGTGCTCGCGGTCGATCGCTCGACCCGCGCGATCCATCAGCTCACGGCGTCAGTTGATGATCTGATCTCCTCCGGGCTGCTGAGCGTCCGCAACGAGGCGTGCGAGCGCCTCGTCCTCACGCCGCGGGCGAGGCCCGCTATGACCTGGCGTTCGCCGTCAGGGTCGGCGCGTTGGACGGTCGCCATCCAGAGGCTGGCGTGCGGGCGAAAGCTCGGCTGGTCAGCGTCCTCGTTCCGGGTGGCCGGCTGTTCATCGATGGAGGAGACTCGCTCTGAGAGCTCGCACTTCCCACAGGTGACTGACCCTCCTCGACGCCTCGATCGGCGCCTGGGAGATCGCTGGTCAGATTCCTCGGCCGCGTTGTCGATTCGAGGTGGTGTCACGCGTCATGGTGGTGTCGGCGATGGTCGCCGGCGTTGAGATGAGGAGCCGACCATGAAGTACTTCGTTCTCCTCGCCGGATACGGCGAGATGGCACCGTGGGATTCTCTGACCCCGGAGGAGCAGGAGGCGGGGATGGCCGAGCACGTCGCCTTCGACGAGGCGTGCGCCGGCCGGTCCGGAGTGGAGATCCTGAGCGGAGAGGCCCTCGGCGATGGCTCGATGGCGACGACGTTGCGCACTCGGGGCGGCGAGGTGTCCATCACCGACGGCCCGTTCGCCGAAGCAGCCGAGCAGATCGGCGGCTACTACGTCCTCGATGCCCCCGACCTCGACACGGTGATCGAGCTGTGCGGAATCCTGCCCGCCTATGACATCGAAATCCGACCGGTCCTCGACGCGCCCTGAGCGCACCCTGGAGGAGATCTATCGGTCCGACTGGGGCCGGTTGCTCTCGCTCCTGGTATCACGAACCCGTCGTCTCGATCTGGCCGAAGACGCCCTGAGCGAGGCCTTTGCCCGGGCGGCAGAACGCTGGCCGGCCGATGGTGTGCCGGCCAACCCCGAGGGCTGGCTGCACACCACGGCCCATCGGCACATCGTCGGCCGGCTGCGGGCCGAGGCCGTCGCCGGGCGCAAGGCGCCCCTGCTCGCGGTCAAGCCGGGATGGGTGTCGACCGGCGATCCGAACGAACAGCTGGCGGACGATCGCCTGCACCTCATCCTGTTGTGCTGCCACCCGGCCCTCCCGCGCGAGTCACGGTCAGCGCTTGCGCTCCGCCTGGTCATCGGCACCCCGACAGAGCAGATCGCCCGCCTGTTCCTCGTGTCGCCCACCACGATGGCGGCACGCCTGACCCGCGCCAAGAAGAAGATCGTTCTCACCGGCATCCCGCTTGGTGCTCCGGTCGACGACGAGCTCAGATCGCGCCTGGACGAGGTCTGTCGAACCATCTACCTGGCCTTCACCGCCGGGTACACCCCAGGCGTCGGGCCTGATCTCCTGCGGGCCGACCTCTCGGGCGAGGCGGTGCGGCTCGCCGGCGTCTTGCACGGCCTCGTGCCCGACGCCCCCCAGGTTCGAGCGCTCTGGGCGCTTCTGTTGCTCCAGCACGCACGGCGCGACGCCCGGGAGCGCCACGGTCGGTTGGTGACCCTGGCCGAGCAGGACCGTTCGATGTGGCACCTCGACGAGGTTCGCGCTGGGCTCATGCTCGTCGGCGGTCTCCGACCCGCCGAGGGTTACGCCGAAGATCTCCGGCTCCAAGCCTTGATCGCAGCCGAGCACGCACGCGCACCAGCGGCCGATGTCACGGACTGGCTCGCGATCGCCAGCCACTACGCCACCCTCGAAGCACGGACCGGATCGGCGATCGTCCGCCTCAACCGAGCGGTCGCCGTCGCCGAGGTACAAGGTCCGCGGGCCGGGCTCGCCCTTCTGGAAGGGCTCGACGACATCCTGCGCGACAGCCACCGGCTCGCGGCCGTCCGTGGGGAGCTCGCACACCGGGCCGGCGACGCCGAGCTCGCCCTGGCCTCCTACCGCAGGGCGCTCGCGGGGTGTACCAACGAGGCCGAACGCGCCCACTTGCGCGCGCGACTGGCCGAGATCCACGATCCCGGCCGATGAGCGCACGGAGCCCACGCCGTGCTGGCGAGCAGTGGTTCTGGTCCCGGGAAGATCATCTCGCCGGTTCGATCGCGTCGAGAGGGTCGAAGGCAAGGAGGATCCCAGCAACTGTAGCAGGTTGCTACACTTCGACGGGTCCGAAGCCTGGAGCAGGTGATGACGAAGAGCTCATCCAGACCGACACGGGTGACGGCCGACGTTGCCGCGACCGCTGCGTCGGTCGCTCAGACCGAGAACCGCACGGCGACCGAGCAGATCAACTACTGGGTCCGCATCGGCATGCAGTTCGAGAGGTCCACCTCAGCTGCCAGCCGACGGGTCCTGGCCGTCGTGGGCGGTGAGGCCCAGTTCTCGTCGCTCACCGACGAGGAGCGGACCGTTGCCCATGCGACGGTCGACGCGCGCGTCGCCGAACGCGCCGCGGAGCAGCGGTTCGGGCGGGCGGCCCGGAAGGGCGGGCAGACGACCGTCTCGCTCGACGACGACGGGAACCTCATCGAGATCGCCCCGGACGGCAGCCGCCGGAGCCTGTGAGCCGCCTCGACCTGATCGTCGGGCCGAACGGAGCGGGAGAGACGACGGTCTACGAGCGGCTCATCGCTCCCGATCGTCCAGGGCTGCCCTTCGTCAACGCCGACCGGATCGCCCGTGATCGGTTCCCGGGCCATGAGATCGAACAGGCCTATGCGGCAGCCGAGATCGCGGCCACGGCGCGGGATGCACTGATCGCCGCTCGCCTCGACTTCTGCACCGAGACGGTGTTCTCGCACGAGTCGAAGGTCGCCCTCGTCACGACAGCCGCGGCCGCCGGCTACGACGTCGTGGTGCACGTCATCATGATCCCGCTCCGGCTGTCCGGACCGCGCGTGGCCGCGCGGGTCGCGTCGGGCGGCCACGACGTGCCAGCCGACAAGCTGGCGTCGCGCTACGGGCGGCTGTGGCCGAACGTCGTCGCCGTCGTCCCCCGGTGCCATCGCGCCGTGTTCTACGACAACTCCGCCGACGACGGACCGCGGGAGGTCGCCTCCTACCGCTACGGGGTTGTCGACTACCCGCCCCGCTGGCCCGACTGGACCCCCGAACCGCTGCTGTTGCTCTGACGATCCGAGGGCCTTGCGGGTCTGCCTGTGGCCCGCGTCGCACGTGATCCTTCGGTGCCTCGGAGGGCGTGTCAGGCTCGACCCGGATCGCGGGTCAGAGCGACGCTCAAACCCTTGAGAAGTAAGGCTTTGCGGGTTGTCGACGAACGTACATTCGTCTACCATGGGACCCATGGAAACAACCGCCGACACCGAGCACAAGGAGCCTGAGCCATTGGCTCTGGACGTGCTCGACTCGGCCG
>JBPCPM010000077.1:0-8724 GCA_050999155.1 Solirubrobacterales bacterium | reverse complement strand
TCAACCACCGCGTCTACCAATATGGGAGACTTGTCCATGACGACGCAGGTGGCAATTCGGATGACCGATTCGCAGCTGGCGGCGATCGACGCCATGGTCCCCGGCCGGCATCAGTCCCGCTCCGAGGTCATTCGGAGGGCGGTGGACCTCTACCTCTACCGGCTTGCCTGCGAGCGTGACGCCGACATCTACGACGCCGCGCCCCTGGACGAGAAGGAGCTTGCCCTCGGGGAGGGCGCCGCAGCATGGGAGGCGACACCGCCGTGGTGAGGGGCGCCGTGGTGAGGGGCGAGGTGTGGTGGGCGGCGACGCCCGGCGGCGATCGGCCCGTGCTCGTCCTCACCCGGGACCCCCTCGCCGACCGCATCGCGGCTGTTGTCGTGGCCTCCTGCACGAGGACGGTGCGAGGACTTCAGAGCGAGCTGATCCTCGATGTGACCGACGGTATGCCCGAACGGTGCGTCGCCAGCTTCGACAACCTGCACACCGTCTCCCGTTCGCTGTTCCGCCAGCGGATCACGAGGCTGGGGATGGCCAAGATGAGTGAGGCGTGTCAGGTCCTGGACCGCCCCCTTGGTTGTGCCTGACGGTCATGAACTGGGCTGAAGCTGCCTGACTGCTGCGTGCTGCTGGCGGCCGCGCTGGACGCTGCTCGAAGACATGGCGACTTCCCCTGCTGGGCGACGCGAGCGACGAGCCCTCATCCAAAGGAGGAACGCGCGCCAGAGAGCGGCGACGTTCAGATGGTGGCGGTGGCGTCGAGCTCGTCGCAGAGGGCGTCGACGTGGATGACGCCGTAGTCGGTGAACACAACGTCACCCGGCCCGAAGACGGCCCAGTCCCGGATCTTGCCGTCGGCTGGGTGCGCGACCTCGATCCGCCTCTCGTTGGGGTCGACCAACAGGAGCAGCCGCAGCGTCGAGGCCATGGCGTAGGCCGTCGCCTTCTCCCGGCGGTCAATACCGCGGGTCGAGGGTGACTGGATCTCCACGATCAAAGTCGGATCGGTTTCGTACTGCTCGTCCGGGGCGCTCCCGCAGGCCACCATCACGTCTGGGTAGTAGGCGTTGCCGATGCGGGTGTTGACGAGGCGGTTGTGGACGAAGCGCCGGCAGCCCTTGGCCTTGGTCCCGGCGGCCAGAGCGTCGCTGATCAGCACCGCCATCAGGTCGTGACGTTCGGTCCCGCCCGACATTGCGTAGATACGGCCGCCGACGAACTCGTGACGGCGCTCGGAGGTCCGCTCGCCGGCGAGGAACTCATCGAAGGTCGTGTAGGCGATGGCCTCGCTCATGGCCCCTCAAGGATAGTTGGTAGCGCTGCGGGGTGCTCCAGACGCCCTCGCCCACATGGTTCTCCGCCGGCGCGGGCTTGCGCCGGCGAAGCGGACTGGCTGGCCATCGCTCGAGCGCCCCTACTTGGCGCGGTGCGGTCCCGGGTGCCCGCGGCGCCGGATACACCTTCGGGAGGCCCGGGGCATCGGGGCGGCACATCGCGTCGCCTTCGTCCCGGTGACAGCGCTCCGGCCAGACACGGCAGCGTTTCGTCGGGCGCGCTCGAGGGCAGCGACGAGCGCCGCCTCCTGGTCGGGCGAGTCGCCTGGTCCCGCCCATGCGGCCTCCATCGCGGCCTCAAGCTCGGGCTTGGAGAGCAGCGACGCCGTCTCGGCGTCCACGACGCCGCCTGCCACCGCGGCACGCTGCATCCCGGGCGGGGCGGGCGGGGGGCTGTAGTCCCAACCGTCGAGGCCGACATCCTCCGCTAGTACGTCGAGCAACCCCAAGGCGTCCCACAGGTCGGTTACCTCGTCCGGGGCTAGGAGCCCGGACCGGGTAAGGCCAACCGCCATGTCGTAGACCTCGTTGTCCGAGCGTGGCCCGAGGCAAAGGACTTCGAGCAGGCCGGTCCCGCCGACCGTCGTGGCCTTGTAGATCACGCGGTGCTGGCGCCTGAGGACGTCGAGGGTGTTCCAGCCGCCAAGCGGGGCCCGCAGCGGGTGCTTGCCCCCCGGCGCGTCACAGAGCAGGACGATCTCGGCCACGACATCGACCTGCTGATCCTCGGTCAGGTCGTCGAGCTGCTCGATGAGCGCGTCCGAGAAGACGACCTGCGCCTGATCGTCGGGAAAGCGACTGCCACCGCGCACTACCTTTCCCGGAGCGCCTCGGCTCGCGCCCGTACCCTCGCCGGGTCCAGGCCCAACTTGGCGCAGGCGTCGGCCAACGCCACCGTGTTGGCTCGACCGAGCCCGGCCTCGGCGTAGCGCTCGACGACCAGCCTTGCGGCATCGCGAATGCGAGCCGCGCCCTCGTCAATCCGCTCGGCGGAGTCGACAACAGCCTGGACGGCGCCGAACCGGGTCAGGACGACTCGCCGGCCGGCGGCGGTCTCGCTCAACCACGAAACGCCGCGCTGCGACGCCACCGAGATGGGAACCCGCAGAGGCTTCTTGTCCATCTTGCAAGTATACATAGCATCTATGTAGACATGCAAGCCGCGCTCGCGGAGTCGGCGCGGCGATGTCGGGGGTGACGTGAATCCTCGACTGGCACGAAGGCCCGTTTCCCCCGCCCGTCGACCAGCGCCCAGTTGTCGATGGTCTTGAGGTCGTGATGGTGCGAACACAGCCGGTCGAGCAGGTCGAGGATGGTGACGTGGCTGGCGGCCCAGTCGACGCGGTGGTCGTTCTCCAGGAAGGCGGCTGAGGCGCAGCCCTCGACCGCGCAGCTCGGGTAGAGCCATTCCAGGGCGGTCTGTTGGGCCGCGGAGGCTCGCCGGCCGAGGTGGGCGACGCCCACGACCTGTTCGCCCCCGGGTGATCACCGCGGCCAAGAACGGGTCACCCGTGTCGATCAGGTCGCGGATGGCCGATGCGGCCACCGGACCGAAACCGGCCAGCTCGCAGACCTCTCCCTCGATGGGGCGACCCCGCAGCAGGGCCAGCAGGTCGACCCGGGCGATGAGCTTGGCCCGGGATCTCCCGGCCCGGGGCCCATCGGCGACGACACCCCCACGAGCCAGCTCGGCCAGGGCGTCGGCGGCGTAGGCCTCGGCGGGCTCGTGGCGGCCCTCGGCCCGGGCGGCCCTGAAGAGCCGGTCGCGGATCGGCGCCAGCGCGGCGAGGATCTCGGCCCCGACCTCGGGGTTATCCCGCATGTGAAGATGCCAAGCGCCCTCGGCATCGGTGTGGCCGCGCAGGTAGCGCCCGTCGTGGATGGCCTTGCGACGGGCTTCGGGATCGGGATCCGCTGCGGCCCTGGTGCGGGCGCACTCGTCGCGCAACTCGGCCAACGACGACGTGCGTGCCTTCTCGAGCAACCGGGACTCGGCACTCGGATCGGCCCCGCATGCGCCGGCCACGGCGGCCGCCTGTTGGGCCGAGAGCTGACCGGAGCGGGCGGCGGCGGCCACCCCCGGCAGCCGGGCCAACCGGCGGGCGGTCTCGATGGCCTCGCCGGCCTGGCCCACCGACGTGCCGGTGGTGCGGGCCAGGTGGTGGGCGGCCGAGCGATCACCGCCGGCCTTCCACACCCCGGAATCGGAGACACGCGCCGCAGCCAGCCCCTTGACGGTGGCCGCCATCCGCTCGATGGCGCCCGCCAGCCCCATCACGGCGGCGGCATCGGTGCCGCCCAACAACGATGGATCGAACGACGCCGCGTACCGGCGCATCGCTTCCTGCAGTTCAACCAGGGTGTCGCACATAGCTTCCGGCCCATCCCGAGCTCGGGGCCTTCATGGGAGGGGAGTGCGTCTCCCTCGAACGTATGTTCCCAGAGTAGCAGGGTCGAGAGACCGTGGCTACCGAAAGTTCCTCGAATGTCCCAGCGCCTTCGTCGGCCGTCAAGGCGGGGCTAGCTGGCTGACGGTGTTGGTGAAGACCCAGCGCCAAGAGGTGCGAGAGATTCCGGCGGGCGACAGAGGCGATGCAACGGTGCGTTGCCGAAGGCCATCTGGCCGAAGACGAGGAGGAGTGAGGACAATGGGCACGCGGACGAGCTGGGACGACATCAAGAGACAGCGGCCGCTCACCGAGGAGGCGCGCCACCTATGAGGACGAGGCCCGGATCAGCGCGTTCCGCGCCCTGGTGCACCGGCTGCGCACCGAGGCCGGTCTGACCCAGGCCGAGCTGGCAGGTCGCATGGGCACCACCCAGCCGGCCATCGCCCGCATGGAGGGAGGCGGGGCCCGCCCGACCCTCGAGACCCTCGAGCGCCTCGCTG
Source organism: Solirubrobacterales bacterium (assembly GCA_050999155.1). Classification (GTDB taxonomy): domain Bacteria; phylum Actinomycetota; class Thermoleophilia; order Solirubrobacterales; family 70-9; genus JBPCPM01. The sequence goes on along the minus strand of JBPCPM010000077.1, from coordinate 4,500 downwards.
CCGCCGTCGGGGCCGAGCTCGTCGTCGGGGTGGGCGAGAACCTCTCGGACAAGCGCAGCATCGCCAAGCTGGTGCGCGAGGGCCACGCCGTCATCCGCCGGGCTGGCTGAGCGCCGCGGCCGGTCACGGGAGGGGACGCGACCGGTTGAGCTCGGCGGTCGGCCCGGCGGGCGGCATCCAGGTCATCGCCTCGGCGACGCAGCTCTGCGCCGAGCTTGTCGATCTTTCCCTGAAGGCCCGCCATCTAGGAAGGCAGCCGAGGCGCAGCCCTCGGCCGCGCGGTTCGGGTAGAGCCATTCCATGGCCGTCTGTTGGGCCGCGGAGGCCCGCCGGCCGAGGTGGGCGACGCCCACGACCTGTTCGCTCCTGGTAACCACCGCCCCAGGAAGGGGACGTCGGCCGCCCGTGCCAGGTTGCTCGATCACCTGGGCGCCCCCGGCTTCCGCCTTGGTGGCGACCTTCACGAAATCGGCGGCCAGGGTCTGTGCGCTCCTGATGGATCACCGCCGGTCAACGGCTCGCCGCAGCTCGCCAGCGTAGGCAGTCATCGCTGCGGAGACGGTCGACTCGGGAAGGATGCCTCGGAGGGCCTCGACCGCAAGGCGTACGCCGACGGCGGCTGGAGTGATGAAGAGCTGGTCGAGGTACGCCAGCGCTTTCACCGTCGTGGCGGTCGACCGTGGATCTTCGAGGAGCGCTTGCAGGATCGTCGTCAGGTCGTCGGGTGCGATGGCGTCGAAGAGGCGGTAGACGTCGCCAGCATCCTTGGCGTGCAGCCGCTCGGGCGTGGCCAGCCGGTCTCCGAGCTTATGGAGCTTGGCGACGAGCAAGGCGCCGAAGCCGGCGACGTTCACCATGATCGCTCGTGGGTCGTCGCCTTCGAGCGACACGAGTTCGAGCGGTCCGTTGTCAACGACGGCGCCGGCGAGGCCGGAGCTCTTGCGGGCGGTGGCCTTGCCGTGCTCGCCAGGAAGTCGAGCGGCGCGGCGGCCGGCCCTCGGAGCCAGTTCCTCGGGCACGATCAGATCGACGGGCACGACGATCTCGTCGTCGAAGCCGGGGCGCATGAACCGTGCTTCCCAGATCCCCGGCTCATCGGTGAGAGCAAACCCACCGGCCAGCATCGCCTCACCGAGCGGTGGGATCGGGCCGAGCAGGGCGGGGTCGACTACGACGTCGGCGTCCGTGGTGAACGGCTGGTAGCTCTCGATCCGGCTGGCAGTTCGGAGGTAGACGGCCTGGGCGCCGACCAGCACGACGGCGTCGAGGTGGGAGCGTAGGGCGTCGAGCGCGTCGAGAAGCACGCGGCGCGCCTCGACGTACTCGATACGCGGAGCGTCGCCGGCCATCACGACGTCTGCCGCGTGTGACGGGCGGCCAATGCTCCGGTGCGCCACCTGGGCTCGTTCTTGCGCATCCAGGCCAGTAACTCCTCGCCCTCGGCGGGCATGCGGGCGTTGCCACGCAGGCAGTCGAGCGCCGCCTGAGCGACCGACACGTTGGTGATCCTGCCGGAGGTAACCGTTCGATCGAAGACGATCGGGTCGAAGGGCTCGAGGAGGACGACGTTGGCTCCCCGCGTCGCTGGCAGGAGCCGCCCGGCTCGAGCCAGGTGTTCGATGTCGTTGGCGAAGATCACGGCCTGCTCGGGAGCAGCAACGGGAGCGAGGCGACCGGCGGCGAAGGAACCAGTGACAGCCCAGCGCCCGGAGCGCTTGCCCGCCAGGTCGTCAAGGAGCCGTTCGGGCCCCGAGGTGGCGACCCAGGTTGTTGACACGTTCGCGTCGAACAGGGCGTAGGTCGACGAGGCCCGCCGGATGACGCCTTCCCACTCGACGGCCGTGATCGGTCCTCGTGGCTCGCGGGTCACGAGGAGTTCGTCTTCGAGCACCCGCAGCACGCGAGAGACGTAGCCGGCATCGACGTCGACCGCCTCGGCGAGCTCGCGCACGCCGAAAGGAGGCGGGACCTCAGCCAGGGTGCGAAGGAGGGCCCATGCCTTCGGCCCACGGAGACCCGGGCCTTTTGTGGCGACGGGCGAGGGGTTGCGGTTGGCCCCCTCGGTGCGGACGAACAGGCCGGGTTCGGTGAGACGGATCTCGGCGTTGCCGGTGGCGTCGAGGAAGCCCGCACCACGGGCTCGAAGGATCTCCTGGGCTCGGTCGCCCACCCAGTCGGCGACGACGAGGTTCGGCCCGTCGCCGAGCGCAAGGGCGGTCACCGAACGGGGTGCCGCGTCCTTGAGCATCCGCACCTCGAGCTCAGCGCTGGAGCCCGATGGCGAAGTGATCCGAATCCCACCGCCAATGGCAGCGCGGCGCGTCACACTGGCAGTCCAGCCGGGTGGCAGCGCCTCTTGGAGCCAGCTGCCGACTTGGTCGAGTCGACTCCGGCGGGCCACGACCGAAGGCTATTCGGTGTTGTCCAGAGCAGCCAGTTGTTTGCTGCAGACAACTTGGTAGGCTGGGCAGGGAGCCGTCCCCGTGATCGCACCGCAGACGACCAGGACTCACCCCCTTCTCGCTAGGTCGAGAGGCGGTGCAACCGAAAGTTCCTCGAAGGTCCCAAGCAGTTCGCCGGCCGCCTAGCGGGGCTAGCTGGGATCGGCCGAGCGCCGTTCCAGCACGTCCTCGATCCGGGCGAGGATGTCGGTGGTCGGCGCCACCCGGGCGTTCTCGTAGTCGGAGATCCGGGCTGCGGATGTACCGGCGGCGGCGGCCAGCTCGCGCATCGACAGCCCCGCCGACCGGCGCAGGCTCCGGAGGTGGTCGGCGTAGCGACGGCGACCGATGAGGGTGCGTCGCTCGCGTTCTCGCTTCAAGACCCGATCGAGGATCCGGTCGACGCCGTAGTGGCAGTCGAGGGCGATGATCTCCTCCACCGTCCGGGCCAGCGGGCCCCACGGATCCTCGGCCAGGGCGGCGACGAGGCGGCGCCAGTCCGACAGGTTGCCGCGATCGACGAGGATCTCGATGGCCTCGAACGGCCAGGTGTCGAGCGGGGCGGTCTCGTCGACCTCGACGTTGCGGAAGGAGATCGTCACTGGTCCACCCTCTTCGAGGGATGGCCCATTGAATGCCCGCTGGACCGGCCTCCCGGGCCGGTCATGGCTCCGCCTCGGGATCGCCCCCGCCCACCATGGCCACCGCCACCTGGCGCAGCGCGGCGACGACTGCGGCCCAGTCGTGCCAACGGGGGTCCAGCCGCTTGTACGAGGCCAGGCGCGAGGTGACCGACGGGTCCCTGGGCGCCGGATCGGCGAACTGACGGGCGACCTGGGTGGCAACCGCCTCCGGTCGCCTGTTCACCTCGGCATAGAACTCGTCGATGCCGGCAAGCACGCGACCGGCGCGGTGGGTACCGATTCGGTCCGACAAGGCGGCGGCATCGAGGTAATCGCGGGTTCGGTTCCGGGTCACGACCAGCCACGCCTTGATCCTCAGGATCTCCTCGAGCGTCGGCACCCGCAGCACCCGGTGGCCCAGGGGAACATCCTCGACCTCCAGCGGCCGCCGGCGGACCATCTGGCGAACACCGGTCTCGATCCCGGCCAGTTCGCCGAGGATGAGCTTGCCGCCTGCCACCCGGGCGGTCGACCAGTCATCGAGCGCTTCGAGCGTACTGAGAACAGTGTCGTAGCGAGCGGCGAGGTCGGCGACGACGTGGTCGTGGTCGAAGGAAAGGCGGTGACCGGCGTGGTATGCAGCCGCCGAGTCACCGACGAACACCGCGCCAGGGACGAGCTCCTGGAGCCGCGCCGCCCCGTCGAGCACGGCATCGAGCGGTGCTGGCTCCTGCGTGGCTCCGCTCACCGCCGCCCCGGCGGTGCCCGTCCGACCCCGGTAGCCAGCAAGCTTCACGGGTTCGATGGTATCGCGTTACCTGAAAGGGAAACACGCTGGTTCGAGGCGCAGCGAAGGCCCTGCTGGAAGGGGGAAAAACCCTCGCCTAGAAGCGGATCAACCTCCTGGCCCATCATCTTTGGAACCTGACACCCGACGCTGGCCGGGCTGACGCCGACATGGGTTGGAATCCCGCCATTCCCACAATCAGGCACCTGGCGGGAGGACGTTCCAAACTCCGCTGACCGCGACGACTCCCTGGTCGCGCTCCAGCGAACTCCCGGGACGTCCTCGTCTCAGGCGTCGATGGTGATGCCGACCAACTCGATCGAGTCGTCGTCCAGGAGGGTTCCGAACGCAGCAAAAGCTCGGACGAGGAGACCCGGAGCGAGAAGCATGCGCACGCTCGGCATGCCCTCAAGGGGTTCGGGCAAGCTTTCGAAGTCGATGGCGAACCGCTCCACGACGACCGGCAGTTCAATCACGACGAAGTCGTGTGCGGACGGCTCGCCGCCCGCACCACGTTCAGCTCGGAGCTGCGAATCGAGTTGATCGAAGAAGGCTGACGAGACTCGAACGACGCGTCGCTCAGCCGCCATCGCCCGGATGGGTGATGAGACCACGCTGCTCAATGAGCACCAGCGCTTCGGCTCGCACG
>JBPCPM010000026.1:0-3702 GCA_050999155.1 Solirubrobacterales bacterium | reverse complement strand
GCGTCCTCGACCATCACCTGCCTGGCCCTCATGGCCGGGAGCACCACGTCCACCTTCGACGGGTCGAGCTGGATGTCCGGCGCGCACTCTCAAAAAAGCTTGGCACCGCTGCGGGTGATCGGGTACGGTCGCGGCAAACCCCGAACCTCGGAGGTAAGCAGTGTCGGCTGACGACAACAAGCAGGCAGCGAAGGACGGCTACGAGGCGTTCGGCAAGGGTGATGCCGAGGGCGCGATGGCGAACATCTCCGACTCGGCCGTGTGGGTGGTCGGCGGCGATAACGCCCTGACCGGCACCTACAACGGAAAGCAGGAGGTGGGTGGGTTCTGGGGGCAGCTAGCCGAGAAGGGCTTCCAGGTGCAGCCGACCGAGTTCCTCGCCGACGGCGACAAGGTCGCGGTGCTTACGAAGACCAGCGTCGGCGGCGAGGAGGCCGAGGGCGCCGACGTCCTCACCTATGACGGCTCCGGTCAGCTGGTTCGCTTCGAAACCTTCGGCGGCGAGACCGTGCTCGACCGGGCGTTCCCGAAGTAGCGCGGACGCCTCGAACGCCTAGGACGCAGGGGCGGCCAGGGTGACGGCGGGGTCAGGGTCGTGCTCGGGATCGGTCTTTGGCGCCAGCTCCGCCGCGTGGTCGCGCACCCGTTGAGCCGCTTCCTGCAGCGCAACGGTCATCGCCTGGCGGGCGATGTTGGCTGCATGCTGGCCGGGCCTCATTCGTCCCCCTCGGGATTGGGCTCGCCGTGCGCTTCCCGCAGGTCGGCCAGCAGCCCCTCGGCCGCCTCGGTCGCGATCCGGTTGCGCTCCTGCCCTCGGCCACCAGCCGGTCGGCCTCCTCCTGGTCCTCGATCAGGCCGGCGTTTACGGCGTCGCCGAACATGCCGCGAGCGACCACGGCGGCGCTGGGATGCTTGCCGGCGAACGCGAGCGCCCTGGTCCGGTCGATGTCCGCCAGCTGCGTGGTGGCGAACTCCTCCACGAATGGCTTGAGCCGCTCCCGGTTGGTTCGAAGGTCTCCGCGGGCAGCCGGCGACCATCGACGGACACGCGGACCTGGTAACCCGTGCGGTCGTCGCGCCGGTGGCGACGAACGATGCTCATGGTGTTGTTTCCTCCCGTGCAGCGTGGGATGAATGTGCACAGCCCAGCCTACGTCCGAGCTGGGCCTGGCGCGAGTCCAGCCACGGCGTGACCTCCGACAGCAGGAACAGACGCCGGCCGGCGTAGTCCACGCCAGCGTCGGGCATCCCCTCCTTGGCCCGGTACTTGAGGAAGCGCACGGACATGCCGAGCGCCGTCGCGAGCTGGCGGTAGGTGTCCCAGTACCTACACCAAGAAACGCCGTGCCGTGCCCTATGAGCCCGTGAGTGGGCCTAGCCCCGATCTTGCATGAACGAGCCGCGCCCCGGGGTTTCCGGGGCGCGGTTTCGTCCGCCTGAGCAGCGATTCTTCGGCTTGTCGAGAGTCAAAGACGAACTCAGGAGGGTCACCTTGAAGGTGCAGCGTGATGGCCGCCGATTCACAGTAGAAGTCACGGCGGACGGAGAAGGGTTGGTCTCCCACGCTGGCTCGGCGCTGCTCGGCCAGGTCGCCGACAAGAGCGGCCTGACGAAGGCGCTCTCGCGCGGGCTTTCGAGCATCCGCCAGCGACGCGGCGGCCACGATCCTGGCCATGTCATCCGCGACCTGGCGGTGATGCTCGCCGACGGCGGCGAGGCGCTCAGCGACCTCGGCGCGGTCCGCGAGCAGGCGCCCCTGTTCGGTGCGGTCGCCTCCGACTCGACCGCCTACCGGCTGATCGATCAGGTCGCCTCTGCCCCCGAGCTGCTGGATGCGCTGCGAGCCGCCCACGGCTTCCACCCGCTGCTCGCCTACTTCGACGAGCCCGACGAGGCGGCGGCAGCGAAGCTCCGTCCCGGCAATGCCGGCGCCAACACCGCAGCCGATCAGATCGAGGTCAGCGAAGCCGCGCTGGAGCAGATCCCAGCGGAGCTGGTCGCCGAGATCGGAGTGCTCTTGCGGGTCGACTCCGCCGGAGCCAGCCACGAGCTCTTGGACTGGGCCCACGAGGGAAACATCCGATTCTCGGTCGGCTACAGCCTCAGCGAAGCGGTTCGCTCGGCGATCGAGGCGCTGCCCGAGAGTGCCTGGAGCGCCGCGCAAAGTCAGGACGGCACCGAGCGCCCCAACGGCGAGGTCGCCGAGATCACCGATCTGCTGGACCTGGGCAGCTGGCCCGAGGGCTCGCGGCTGATCGTCCGCCGCGAGCGGCCCCATCCCGGCGCCCAGCTGTCCTTCACCGACCACGACGGCCACCGCTTTCAGGCGATCCTCACCGACCAGGCGGGTGAGATCGCGGCGATCGAGCGCCGCCACCGCCACCGCGCCCGCGTCGAGGACCAGATCAAAGACGACAAGGACACCGGCCTTGCGAAGCTCCCCTTCCGCGATTTTCAGATGAACGCGGTCTGGCTCGAGCTGGTCGGGCTCGCCCACAACCTGATCAGCTGGACCAAGTCGCTGCTGCTGCGCGGCGAGCTCGCCCGCTCGCAGCCCCAGCGGCTGCGCCCCCGACTCCTTCACGTCGCGGGCAGGCTCGCCTTCAGCGGCCGGCGGGCGAAGCTGCGGCTGCAGGCCAGCTGGCCCTGGGCCGGTGAACTCGCGGCGGCGTTCGCTCGGCTCCAGGCCTACCGGCGCCGGCCGGCTGAGCCCGGCTCGGCCGCTCCCCGCCAGCTCGATCCCCCACCGGCGGCCCCACGCCAGACGAAGCCTGCTCACGGATGGTCTCGGCCGCGCTGGTCGGGGCCCCGAAGGCCGACCCGGCGCCACCTGCAACCGCGGATCGGTGCACACCACCGACCTCGATGCCAGCCAGCCGCAGACGCTTACCTCACGCGGCTTGCTGCAAGATCGGGGCTAGGCGTCAGACCGGGGTTGGCGCCCCCTCCGAAGTAGGGCCATGACGCCGGCGACGATCAGGAAGAGGGTGAGAGCCAGGAATAGGAGCCACGGAAGGTTCTCCAGGACGCCCTTGAATCCGCCCGATGTCTCGCCCTCTCCCTGGATGGCAGAGATCACGAGACAGATTGCCCACACCACAATCACGGGGACCAACACACGCCGGGTCAGCATGGGTCGAACATAACCGTTTCTTTGGGACCTGAGCAAGCGAGCGTTGCTTGACGCTTATGGCGGCAGGTCTATCCTGTAGCCGGACGGGCTCCCACGGGCTCCCACGGGCTCGCGTGGGTGCTGTCGGGCCGGGCTACCGGCCATGCGCCGGCTACCGAACGGCGACCCCCTGCTGGTGGGGGACATGATGGGCAAGATGGTGGGCCGACTGCCACATGTGTGGCAGCCATGTGGAACGAATCGGCGGCCGCGGCCGAAAGTGCCTGCATCCGCGTGCACCGCCGTGCACCCCGATGCACGGCGCCGGGAGGAACTTGCACATCCACCCTGCTGCACCCCCTCCAGCGCCGATCGGGGCGACTGGATTTGAACCAGCGACCTTTCGACCCCCAGCCGACGGAACCTACTGTCAGATCGCTCCTCTGGCGTCCCCACCGTCCCCGCCGCTCCACGTCGAACATCACGACCCCATCGGACGATGCGGTCCGGATATCAGTGCTCGGTTGCGGTCCGCTCCAAGAACACTCGCAGGAGAAAGTCGATCTGGGCGCTGGTCGCCTGGTCGAACA
>JBPCPM010000169.1:0-9896 GCA_050999155.1 Solirubrobacterales bacterium | reverse complement strand
GCGGGAACCGCGCCGCGCTCAAGGCCGGGCTCGGGCTGACCTGGCTGCTCGGCTTCGCCTTCCTGTTCATCCAGATGAACGAGTACGTCCACATCGGATTCAGCGCGCGCGACGGAGCCTTCGGCTCGATCTTCTACGGATTGACCGGGCTGCACGGCGCCCACGTGTTCGTCGGGCTGATGCTGCTGACCTTCGCCAACATCCGTGTCTGGCGAGGGCACTTCGGCCCCGACGCGAAGGACCACCTCGGTGTCGAGGTGCCAGGCGTGTACTGGCACTTCGTCGACATCATGTGGATCATCGTGTTCGTGACCGTCTACATCCTCTGACCGGTCTGCCGTCCGAGGCAGCGGTGTTCCGCTGGGTGCTGCTCGTCGCGGCAGCCGGCGCGATCGTTGTTGTCGTCACGCTGCTGAGCGAGCCGGTATATGGGGTGGTGCTTGGCACCCTGTTCGTGGGCCTGGCCACGGGCTGGCTGGCCGCCGAGGCGGGACCTTGGCGGCGGGCAGCGGCCGATGCCTCCGCGCCCTATCGCCTGCTGGTGGTGGCCTCCGACCGTGTGCCCGAGGATGCGTTGATCGACGAGCTGCTTAACCGCAGCCGCGGGCGGGCGGTTGCGGTGCGCATCGTGGCCGTGGGGGACGACGCCCGGTCCCGGGCGGCCACCCTCGTGGCGGCCCTCGACGCGGCCGGGCTGCGTGCCGAGGGCCACGCGGATGACGTTGATGTTGTAGCAGCGGCGACGCGCGGGCTCGGAGACGGCGTGGCTGATGAGATCGTCGTCGGCCTCCCCTCCGATCCTGAGGCGGCGGTGGCCCTTGAGGTGCTCCGGCGCGAAGTGGACGTCCCGGTCACTGTCGTGAGGGTCGGGTGAAGAGCGCGTCGATCGGGACCGTGGCCCGGCGCCGGCGCTCAGTCGGCGGGGACAGACTCGTCGATGAAGCGGACCAGCTCGTCGAGCTCTCGGTCCGAGAGGATCTCGCTGTACTGGGTCGGCATCACGCCACGGGCGTAGTTCATGATGACCACCGCGTTCGGCCGCACGATGCTCTCGCGGATGTACGCTGCGTCCTTGCCTAGGAGCGACTCGTCGAGGTCCGGTCCCACCGACGCTCGGCTTCCCGCGGCCTGGAGTCCGTGGCATGAGGCACAGCCCTGGTTGGCCCACACCTGGGCGCCCGGGTCGTCGGCGTCGACCAGCTGCTGGGTCGGCTCGGGCTCGACCCCAGGAACGCCCGCCCACTGTCCCACGTAGGTGGCGACGTCCTCGGCGTTGTCGCCGGTCACGAGGTCGGCGGGCATCTCGTCGCCTTGGGGATGGGCGATCTGACGTTCGACGACCCCTTCGATGGTGTTGCTGGTCATGCCGTCAGCGCGGCTCTGCTTGAAGGCTGCGTCGAGGTTGGGGCCGATCTGGCCCGAGGAGCCCGCATGGGCGAGGATGTGACACGAACCACAGTTCTCGGTGAACTTCAGCTGCCCGTTTTGCAGGTCCGCGTTCTCCGCCACGTCGCAACCGGCCATGGCGGCGGCGGCGACCGCAGCCGCAGCGACGCCCACCAGGCGGCGGGGGCGAAGCGCGGATGTCGAAAGGCGCGCCATGAAGGGGCAGATCCTACCTGTCGGCGGGGTTGGCTCGGCGGCAGACCGCCGGCCGGCGGGCCGCGCTCGCGAGCCTGACACGATTACGAGCCATCGTGCGCTTCCGGTTGCCCCGACCCCCCCTGGCCACGCTGATGCCCCTGCTGGTCGTGGCGGTCTTTGCCGTGGCCGCCGCGTTCCATGGCGACAGGGCCCGTCCCGACCCTGCGGACGGGGTGGTCGAGCGTACGACCGCGGTGTCCAAACGCGTCGAGGAGATCCGGAGCCTGCGTTTCCGTGAGCTACCCACCCCCGAGGTGATCTCCAACGACCAGGCGCGGGAGGAGGGCGCCGCCGAGCTACGGCGCTCCTACCCCCGCCGGGAGCGGCTCGCCGACGAGGAGGTCCTCAAGCTTCTCGGCCTCCTCGAGCCCGGCGCCGACCTGCAGGAGATCGGGTCGGAGATCTACGGCGGCCAGGTGGCCGGCTTCTACGACACGCGCAAGGAACGCCTGGCGGTCGTCTCCGGCGCGAAGACGGGCAGTACCGAAGCTGAGCTGACGCTGGCCCACGAGCTCACGCACGCGCTCGAGGACCAGCGGTTCTCGCTTCGCGACGACGCCGACCAGGACGACCGCGCCCTCGCCTACCAGTCGCTGGTCGAGGGCACGGCAACGGGAGTCATGGTGGAGTACCTGCGCCGCCACCTCAGCTCCTCCGACGCGCTCACGGACCTGCTGTCCGGGGCCGGGGCCGAGCAGGCGTCCCTCGAGAAGCTGCCGCCCTACGTGCGGGCCCAGCTGACCTTCCCCTATGAGTCGGGCGCCGGGTTCGTCGAGCGGCTGCTGCGCGAGGGTGGAGGTGGCTGGACGCTGGTCGACGCGGCGCTCTCCGAGCGCCCGCCGGTCTCCAGCGAGCAGATCCTGCATCCGGACGTCTACCTGCGCGGCGAGGAGCCCGACCGCGTCGCCCTCGACGTGGGTGGAGCGCTCGGCGACGGCTGGCGCCGCCGCGATCGCGGCTCCCTCGGCGAGTTCGACGCGCGGCAGCTGCTGGCCTCGGCGGGACGCGCCAACGCCGAGCGAGCGGCGCAGGGGTGGGGTGGAGGCCGTTTCGAGCTGTGGCAGCGCGGCTCGGTCGAAGGCTGTGATGCACCCTGTCGCGACCGTGACGTGCTCGCCGTCGGCTTCAGATGGGATTCGGCCCGCGACGCCCGCGAGTTCGAGCAGGTTCTCGAGGCCGCGCTCCAGGAGCGCGGGGCACGGCCAGACGGCGTCGCGCAGAGCCTGGCGGGCGGGGCGGTGGCCACGCGTCGCACCGCTCGCACCACGGCCCTGGTCTTCGCTCCCGATCCGGAGCTCGCCGACCGCCTGACCGCCTCGATCGCCTCCGGCGACGGCTGACCGCCAACGGGCGGTGAACCCGTGGCCAGCGGGGCATGGCGCTGGTAGATTGAGCTTTCCGATCCCGACGAGACGGTGATGCGATGCAGGTAGGCGACGGTATGTCCACGATTACGGCATCGGTCGGCCCCCAGCACGGGCTCCGGGCCGCCTCCAAGACCATGGTCAAGAACAACTGTGGCTCGGCGGTCGTCTACGACCCGGACTCGCCGGGACCCAGCCTCATCACCGAGCGCGACATCCTCGTCGCCTTGGGCCGTGGCCTCGACATCGACGAGGAGATCGTCTGCGATCACATGACCGAGGCCGCCATCACCGCCACGCCCGAGTGGAGCCTCGAGCGCGCCGCGGCTGAGATGTCCAAGCGCTCGATCCGCCATCTCGTCGTCGTCGAGGGAGGCGGCGCGGTCGGCATCCTCTCCATGCGCGACATCATCCGCGTCTGGATGACCGACGGGGCCACGAGCGATATGGACGCCTTGAAGTAGGAGGCCGTCCAGGTCAGAGAGCAGGGCCGAACCCAACGAAACACCCCCCATAGCGAGGTGTTTGCAGGGTTCGGCCGGCCGGGGGGCCTACAGGTGGCGGGCGGTGCTGAAGGCCTGTTGCTCGCGGGGCATGCGAGCGAGTTCCTGGCGGGCCGTGCGGACCCAGACGATCACGCCGGTCAGGGCGAAGACCACGCCCATCAGCAGGTAGGCGATCCAGGAGAAGATGCCGACGCCGATCAGCAGGAGGCCCAGGCCGACCATCACCGGTCCGTAGGAGGGGCCGGGGAGGTAGATGATCTCGGTGTCGTGCTCGTGGCGGCTCATGGGGTCGGGCTAGTCCAAGAAGACGAACGAGGCCAGGAAAGCCGCGGCGAACGACAGCAGCGGGATGCCGAGCACCCACAGGGTGGTGACGAAGGTTGCGCGGACCGAGGTGCGTCCCATGGGGCTCCTTCTATCAGATGACCGTCGACAGCATGCGGTCGACAGCCATGGCGACGAAGAGCAGCGCCAGGTAAGTCAGCGAGAACAGGTACAGGCGGCGGGCCGCCGGGCGACCCCCGTCACGGCTGAGCCGAAGCGCCAGCACGACGAAGGCGGTGGCCAGGGCGATGGCCGAGCCGAGGTACAGCCATCCGAACAGGCCGGTGACGACCGGGCCGATGCTGATCGCCGCGAGCAGCAGGGTGTACTGGAGGATCTGGCGGCGGGTGCTGCGCTCGCCGCGCACCACGGGCATCATCGGGATCCCGGTCCGCGCGTAATCCTGGGAGATCAGCAGCGACAGGGCCCAGAAGTGCGGCGGCGTCCACACGAACACGATCGCGAACAGCCACCAGGCCTCGGCCGGTAGCGACCCGGTCGCCGCGGCCCATCCGACCAGCGGCGGGAACGCCCCGGCGGCGCCGCCGATCACGATGTTCTGCGGCGTGTTGCGCTTGAGCCACAGCGTGTAGACGAAGACGTACCAGAGCAGTCCGGCCAGGGCCAGGACCGCCGCCAGCCCGTTGACGGCGAGCGCCAGTACCACCGTCGACGCGACGCTCAGCGTCAGCGCGAACGCGAGCGCGTGCCCCGGGGCGATACGGCCCGCGACGATCGGGCGCGCCTTGGTGCGTCCCATGCGGGCGTCCACGTCCCGGTCGAGATAGTGGTTGAGCGCTCCGGCTCCCCCGGCCGAGAGGTATCCGCCGAGCACGGTCCACACCACGAGAACGGCGGAGGGTCCCGACGGGTCGGCGACGAACATGGCCGCCACCGTGGTCAGCAGCAGCAGCGACAGCACCCGGGGCTTGGTCAGCGCCAGGTAGTCGGCGGCGACGGCCGCGGCGCTGCGGCGCGGGGCGGACGGTTCGGCCTGGGCGGGCGGCCGCGCAGTCGGCGCAGCGGGGCCCGCGGTCGACCGTGGACGAGGGTGGTGGTGGGCGACGCCGGCTTCCATCAGATCGCTCGGGGTTGGGCCTGCGGGCGATCCGGCGCACCCCGGCGGCCGCTCACGGCCCCCTGGGCGGGATCGGGGGACATGCGATCAGGCTACCGGTTGCCGGTGCTCGTCAGGGCGTCGCGTATCGGCCCCGTCGCGCCGGTGGTTCCGTCCGCGGATCGTTTCACGGATGTCCCGGAGCGGATGCTCGGAGAGGACATCGGGTACCGCGTCGAAGTTGTTGGCCGGCGGCGGGGAGCTGGTGAACCACTCGAGCGTGCTGCCGTTCCACGGGTCGTGGCCCGCCCGGGCGCCCGCAGCACGGCTGATGACAGCGTTGGCCAGGGTCAGGATGTACCCGCCGATCAGGCCGAGCGTGCCCAGGAGCGCCAGCACATTGAAGACCGTCCAGTTGACCTCGCTGGAGTACCGGCTGATGTCGGCCGGTTGACCGTCGAGGCCCGCGGCCAGCAGCGGCAGCAGCATCAGGTGCGTGCCGCCGACGATGAGCCCGATCGAGGCGGCGCCCAGTCCCTCGCCGAGGCTGCGCCCCGTCATCTTCGGGAACCAGTAGTACAGCCCCGCCAGAAGGGCGGTCAGCGCGCCGACCATCACGTACCAGCTGCTGGCCGACGAGAACGCCGTGCCGTCGAGCACGTAGGCGATTGGAATCACCGCGAGCATCAGCTTCGTGACCAGGCCCACGATCAGCAGGCTGATCGCGCCGAAGGCAAATAGGGCAGGTGCCCGCAGACGCAGCGCCGCGCCCCAGATCGTGGCGATCCAGTTGGCGAGGACCACGGTGAACGGGACAACCAGCAGCAGGCCGATGACCATCGCGAAGATCTGGAAGCCCAGCGGCAGCCCGGCCGTGAGGAGGTTGAGCATCCAGGCCAGGGGCGCGAGCCCGGCGATCGCGCCGAGGGACAACCCGACGGACCGGTGATTGAAGGAGATGGTGCCGCTGAGGTTCGGCAGGATCTCCGAGATCGCTCCGAAGGCGATCAGCACGATCGTGAAGAACGCGGGCGTGACCGCGAACCAGAAGAGGTGCATCCAGAAGCCGGGTGATCCGCCGGCCGCAGCGTCGAAGAACTCGCCGCCGAAGGCCCGGTCGGCGAGCAGCATCACGGCGCCGGCCAGCAGGACCGGCAGGGTTGCGAGCGTCAGCCATGATCCGAGCACCGACGCGGCAGAGAAGGGCGGCATCCGCCGCCACACCAGGCCGGGGGCCTTGCTGCGCAGCGAGGTGACCACGAGGTTGGCGGCCAGCAGCAGCAGGCCGAGCCCCGTGAGCAGGATGCACAGCGACCAGGCGATCATCCCGTTGCTGCCCAGGAACTCGTTGTCGGACAACGGCGCCAGCGCGGCGAATCCGGCGGCCGGCGGATTGTCCCACAGGATCGAGGCAAACAAGGCGATCGAGCCGCCGAGCACCAGCCAGTAGCCCAGCTGGGTGAGGCGCGGGAGGGCGATGGTGCGGGCCCCGAGCTGCAGCGGCACGACGTAGGTGGCCAGGCCAAAGGCCAGCGGCAGCAGCACGCAGAAAAAACCGCTCGTCGTGAGCAGCGAGAGCGCCTCGTTGAACCGGGCGGGGGCCATGAAGATGTTGTTGGGGATCGCCAGCTGGATCCGGGTCAGCAGCAGCAGGACCAGGCTCAGCACGCCGACCGATAGCGCGGTGCCGATCAGCAGCATCCCGATGTGCTTGTGGTCGCCCGAAGCCGTCCAGGCGATCCACGAGCGGCGACGGTCGACGCGCGTGGAACGGACCTCGGCGCCGTGGGACGTGGGGACGGACATCAGGACCCTCCTCGCTGGGAGCCGATGGTCTGGTCGGTCTCTTCCTTGGGCTGGGTCTCGATCTTGCGCGGATCCTGGGTCACCGATCCGCCGCCGCCCGGCGTCCGCTCGCCGGTGTCCAGCGCGCGCTGGACAGCCGTCTGGGCCGCGGTGATCTCCTCGGCCTTGCGCGCGACGAACTGCTGGTACTTCGCGGGGCTGACCACCTCGACCTCGATGCCCATGGTGGGATAGCCGTCGCCGGAGAGCACCGATGCGTGGCCCTCGTAGACGCCCTCCTCGTCGGCGACGAAGCTGACCGTGTTGAGCTTGCCGGGGATCGCGTCGATCTTGGGGCCGAGCTCGGGCACCCAGAAGTTGTGGACCACGTCGGTGGAGATGACCCGCAGCTCGACCAGCGTGTCCACGGGAACCACGAGCTTGCGGTAGCTGAAGGTCTCGGGGAACGAGCGGTCGTCGTCGGGGTTGGGGTAGGCGAACCGCCACAGCCACTGCTGGCCGGCGACCTGGATGACCAGCGGGTCGTTCTTGCCCGCGGGGAGTTCAAGGTTGCGCTGGGGGGCCAGGGCCGAGAGCTCGAGGCCGTTGGGGCCCGTCTCGCCCTGGTCGCGCACCATGGCGGTGGACACGACGCCGACGACGAGCAGCCCCGCAGCCAGCGCGCCGGCGCCGACGGCCAGGCGTCGCTGGGTCCCGGGGCCACCTACGAGCTGCCGGGGGACGTAACCGCGCCGGGCCCGGAACCGGCGGGCGGTGACCAGCAGCGCTCCGTGGACGGCGACGATGACGCCGACGCCGAAGACGACCAGCAGCCAGTAGACCACCGTGGTCTCGCCGGAACCACCGGGAGCGAGCGGGCCGGCGGTCGCGGAGGCGGGAGCGGCCAGGGCGGCCAGGGCGGCCAGGGCGGTGAGGAGAAGCGGGATTCGAAGGCGCATGGGATGGGCTCCGCAGCGGAGCGCGAGCATTCTATTCACCCGCTCGTATACTCGCCCGCTTGTCGCCCCGGACCGTTTCCACGGGACTCCGAATCGGGACTCTTGCCTGCCTCGCCGGGGCGCTGGCGCTTCCCTTCGTGCGGCGGCGGCTGCGGGTCGGCGCCGTGCCCACCATGACCGTCATGGCCGCCGCCCCGGTTGCCCTCGCGGTGGTCACGCCCCGCACCCCCCGGCGCGACGTTGCCCTGTTCTTCTTGCACATGTGGGCCTATCTGGTGGCCCACGAGCTGCCGTACGACGACCCCGAGCGGTTGCGCCGGCGGCTGCGGATCCGGTATCCGATCGTCGTCGACCGGGCGCTGGGCGCCGGCACGCTGCCCAACGCCCGCCTGCAGAAGTGGCTCTCGCGACCGGAGGGGCGCACGCTCGACACCGTGCTGACCTGGACCCACTGGCTGTGGTTCCTTGAGCCCTACGCCGCCCTTCTGTGGATCCGCTCCCGCGACGAGCGCCGCTTCGCTCGCGGGGCTCGGCAGATGGGCGCCTGCTTCGATCTCGGCGCCCTCACCTACGCCGCGGTCCCGACCGCGCCGCCGTGGTGGGCGTCCGAGGAGGGCCACACCGACGAGGCCGTGCGTCGCCTGATGGTCGAACAGGGCGAACGGACCTGGGGAGGAGCCTGGCCGGTGTTGTACGGGTTCTTCGGCGGCAACCCGTGGGCGGCGATGCCCTCCGTGCACTTCGGGACATCGGTCATGGCCGCCGTGCTGCTCGGCGAGGTCGGCCCGGCCGAGCGAGCCGCAGGGTGGGCCTACGCGACGACCCTGGGCTTCGCGCTGGTCTACCTCGGAGAGCACTACGTGATCGACCTGGTCGCCGGGGCCTCGGTCGTGGCGGCCGTACGGACCGCCGACCGGGCCGCCGAGCCGCTCGGGCACGCTCTCAGCGCGCGTATCCAGCGCCTTGAGCGGCTCGCCGGGACGAGGCGATTGCGCTTTCGGCCAGGGTCGATGTAGGCTTCTCGCCAGGGGAGAGCATCCATCAAGACCAAGACGCACGATCGCACTGTCGGGTCTCCGACGGCCTCGAACAGCGCAGCACAGGGCAGCCCGGCAGGGGCACCGCCGTCCGACGAGCCTGTCGCCGATCCCGAGACGGGGTCGGAGCCCGATCAGGCTCCGCGGCTGCTGCCCAGCCGCGGAGCCATCGTCCAGAGCGTCATCGGCATCGTCGTCCTGCTGCTGGCCATCTACGTGCTGCTGCCCAAGCTGGTCGGCCTCGAGGACGCCATCGCCCAGACGGCGGAGGGCGACCCGCTGTGGCTGGCGGTCGGCGTCGGGTTCTGCGTGGCGATGTTCGCCGCCTACGTGGCCCTGTTTCGCGGCGTGATCGGCGACAGCGGCCCCGACCTGCAGTGGCGTGAGGGCTACCAGATCACCATGGCCGGCCTCGCGGCGACGCGGCTGTTCTCGGCCGGAGGCGCCGGGGGCATCGTGCTCACCTACTGGGCCCTGCGCAAGGCGGGGATGGAACTGCGCCGGGCGGCGAGCCGGATGGTGGCGTTCCTGGTCTTGCTCTACGTCGTGTACATGGTCGCGCTCGTGGTCTTCGGCGTGCTGCTGCGCACCGGCGTGCTGGCCGGAGACGCCCCCGTCGGCATGACCATCGTCCCGGCCGCCCTGGCCGGCGTGGTGATGGCGCTGTTCGCCGGCATCGCCTTGATCCCGAAGAACCTCGACGCTCGGCTCGGCCGCATCTCCGACGGCAGCTCGTTGGGGGCGCGGCTGACCCGCCGGCTGGCCACGGTGCCTGCCACGATGGGCGCCGGCACCCGCCAGGCGCTCGCCTTCCTGCGTCACCCCAAGCGCGGTGGTCTCGCGCTCATCGGGGCCGTCGGGTTCTGGGCAGCGAACATCGGGATCCTCTGGGCCTGCTTCGAGGCCTACGACGTCAGCGTGCCGCCCGGCGTGCTGGTGCAGGGGTTCTTCATCGGCATGGTGGCGAACCTGATCCCGTTCGTCCCGGGCGGGGTGGGGGCCGTCGACGCCGGAATGATCGGCGCCTTCGTCCTGTTCGGCCAGCCCGAGGCCGAGACGTTCGCCGCGATCCTGGGCTACCGGCTGATCGCCTTCTGGCTTCCCATCCCCCCGGGCATCGTCGCCTACTTCCAGCTGCGCCGGACCGTCAATCGCTGGGAACAGTGCGGGGCGGCCCGCACCATGATGGGGCCCAGTTGGGCGTCGCCACCCCGCTTAAC
>JBPCPM010000159.1:0-28078 GCA_050999155.1 Solirubrobacterales bacterium | reverse complement strand
ACATCTTCGGCAAGACGATCGAGTCGGTGACCCGGCAGCCGGAGATGCGCGGCGAGATCCAGGGCCTGATGTGGTTGGGCTTCGCGCTCACCGAGGCCGTGGTCTTCTACGCGCTGATGATGTCGCTGGTCTCCTTCTTCCTGGCCTAGAACGATGGAGCGCCGCCTGCACTCAGCCGCCGTTGCAGCCATCGCGCTGCCGATCGCCCAGGGCGAGGACAGCACGTTCATCGTGCTGCCCAAGCCGGGGTTGATGATCTGGACCCTGATCGTCTTCTTCGGGACGCTGCTGGTGCTGGCGAAGTTCGCCCTGCCCAGGATCCAGACGTTCCTCGAGGACCGTGCCCAGGAGATCCGCACCCGGGTCGAGACGGCCGAGCGCGTGCGTACCGAGGCCGACGAGCTGCTGCGCGAGTACCGCAAGCGGCTGACGGCGGCCCGCAAGCAGGCGGACGAGATCATCGGGCGGGCCCAGCGCGCGGCCGAGGACATCAAGGAGCGCGCCAAGGAAGAGGGCAAGGCCGAGCGCGAGCGCCAGGTCAACGCGGCCAAGCAGGACATCGAGGAGGAGACCCGGCGCTCGATCCAGCGGATCCGCGCGGAGGTCCTCGAGCTGACGATCCTGGCGACGGAGAAGGTCACCCGCAAGACGCTCGACTCCTCCGACCACGAGCACCTGATCGAGGAAGCCCTGCAGGAGGCAGACTTCTCGGTGCTCACCGCCTCCGACGACCCTCGCTCGGGCAACGGCAGCTGAGCAAGGACCCCTGGGACCGGCGTCATGGAGGAAGTTGCCCGTACCTACGCGGAGGCCCTGTTCGGCACCGCACTCGAGCAGGACAAGCTCGACACCATCCGCGACCAGCTCGGCGAGTTCGCCGACGCGCTTCGCGAGGACTCGGACCTCGAGCTGTTCTTCCTCGGCCCGCACTTCTCCTCCGAGGAAAAGAAGGACGCCCTGCACGACGTGCTCGAGGACCCC
Source organism: Solirubrobacterales bacterium (assembly GCA_050999155.1). GTDB lineage: Bacteria > Actinomycetota > Thermoleophilia > Solirubrobacterales > 70-9 > JBPCPM01. Next base: position 27,097 of record JBPCPM010000159.1, on the reverse strand, counting down.
GACGAGCACTTCCTCAACTTCTGCGAGCTGCTGATCGAAAAGCAGCGGATGCCGGTGATCTTCCGGATCCGCCGGGAGTACGAGGAGCGGTGGGCGCGTGAGAACGACATCCTCGAGGTCACGGTCACCAGTGCCGTGGAGCTCGATGAGGACATCGTGGAGGACATTCGCTCGGCGGTCGAGGACCAGACCGATTCGACGGTGGAGCTCGAGACCCGCGTCGACGAGGGAATCATCGGCGGGCTGGTCCTGCAGGTGGGCAACAAGGTGCTGGATGCCAGCATCAGCAACCGACTGGAGAAGTTCCGCAGACAGGTGGCCTCAGCGGCCTGACGACCCGGTCCGCTGAACGGCGACCGACAAGGAGCGACATTCATATGCAGATCAAGTCAGACGAGATCACCAGCCTTCTACGCGACCGCATCGAGGGCATGGAGGAGGACTCCGCCGACCTTTCCGAGGTGGGCACGATCGTGTCCGTCGGCGACGGCATCGCCCAGGTCCACGGCCTCACGAGCTGCATGGCCAGCGAGATGCTGGAGTTCCCCAACAATGTCACGGGGCTCGCGATGAACCTCGAGGAGGACGCCGTCGGCGTCGTGCTGTTCGGCGACTGGGCAAGCCTCTCCGAGGGGGACACCGTCAAGCGCAGCAACCGCCTGCTCGACGTCCCCGTCGGCGAGGAGCTGCTGGGCCGCATGGTCGATCCGCTCGGCCGTCCGCTGGACGGCAAGGGCGACCTCAACCCCTCCGAGCGCCGGCCCGCCGAGCTCAAGGCACCCGGCGTCATGGCCCGCCACGAGGTCCACGAGCCGATGCAGACCGGGCTCAAGGCCGTCGACTCGATGATCCCGGTCGGCCGCGGCCAGCGCGAGCTGATCATCGGCGACCGCCAGACCGGCAAGACGACGATCGGCATCGACACGATCATCAACAACAAGGACTCCGACCTGATCTGCGTCTACGTGGCGGTCGGCCAGCGCATGTCCGAGGTCGTGCGCATCCGCCAGACGCTCGAAGACGCGGGCGCCATGGAGCGCACGATCATCGTCGCCGCCGGCGCCGACGAGGCCGCGCCGATCAAGTACATCGCGCCCTACGCCGCCACGGCGATGGCCGAGCACTTCACCTACGACGGCCAGCACACGCTGGTGATCTACGACGACCTGACCAAGCACGCGAAGGCCTACCGCCAGATGGCGCTGCTGCTTCGTCGCCCCCCGGGCCGCGAGGCGTTCCCGGGCGACGTGTTCTACCTGCACTCGCGGCTGCTGGAGCGCGGCGTCAAGCTCTCAGAGGCCGAAGGCAGCGGGTCCCTGACCTGCCTGCCCATCGTCGAGACCCAGGCCGGTGACATCTCCGCCTACATCCCGACGAACGTGATCTCGATCACCGACGGGCAGATCTTCCTCGAGTCGGACCTGTTCCACTCGGGCGTGCGGCCCGCGGTCAACGTCGGTCAGTCGGTCTCGCGCGTCGGCGGCAACGCCCAGGTCAAGGCCATGAAGAAGGTGGCCGGCAACCTGCGCCTGGAGCTGTCCCAGTTCCGCGAGCTCGAGGCGTTCGCCCAGTTCGGCTCCGAGCTCGACCCCGAGACCCAGAAGACGCTGGCCCGCGGTGAGCGCCTCGTCGAGGCGCTCAACCAGGACGACGCCAGCCCGCTGTCGGTGGGCGAGCAGGTCGTGACGGTGTACGCCGGCACCGGCGGCTACCTGGACCGGATCAAAACCGAACGGGTCCAGGACTTCCTCAGCCAGATGCTGGAGCGGTTCCGCTCCGACGGCAAGTGGATCGACAAGGTCAACGACGAGGGCAAGCTCGAAGACGACGACTTCGAGGCCATGGGCGAGGACATCGCCGACGTGCTCGACGACTTCGGGCCCGACTTCGACGAGGACGGCGACGAGCTCGAAGAGGGCGAGTCCGATCAGGTCCGCGCCGAGGGCGCGTCCGAGGACGACGAGGAGGACGACGCCGAGGCCGAGGCCGACTCCGACTCCGACGACGAGGACTCCGACGATCGGGCGGGCACCGAGGACTCCGAGAAGGAGGGCGCGGCCGCCTAGCCGCGGCCCCGCGCCGGCGAGCCAGGCTCAGCCCTCATGTCATCCCAGAAGGACATCAAGGACCGGATCCAGAGCACCAAGAACATCCGCAAGGTCACGCGCGCGATGGAGATGGTCGCCGCTGCCCGGTTGCGCAAGGCCGAGCAGCGGATCGAGGAGTTGCGTCCCTACGCCCGCGCGCTGCGCCGGCTCACCCAGCAGGCGGCGGATGCGGCCGGCAAGATCTCCGGTGTCCCGGTGCTGGAGGAGCGCGAGGAGACTGGGACCGTCGGCTTGCTGCTGCTGACCGGCGACCGCGGGCTGGCCGGTCCGTTCAACTCGCAGATCCTCAAGGCGGGCGACGATCGTGCCGCGGACATCAAGTCCGACGGGGCGAGCGTGCGCTACTACGCCGTCGGCAAACGCGGGGTCTCGAGCCTCGACTTCCGTGGCGTCGACGTGGCGCAGACCTACACCGGCTTCACCGACCGCCCGACCTTCACCAACGCCCATGATGTCGGCCAGGACCTGGTCGCCGCGTACGTCGACGGCAAGGTCGACCAGGTCGACATGATCTACAACCGCTACGAGTCGGCCATGACCCAATACGTGCGCCGGCAGACCCTGCTGCCGCTCCAGCGGGCCGCCGTGTTCGGCGACGACATCTCCGAGGAGCCCGACGACGAGGAGGACGACTCCGAGCTCGAGGCCGCGCACAAGCGTGCCCAATGGGAGTACGAGCCCGAGCCCGAGAAGCTCCTGGAGCCCCTCACCGAGCAGTACGTCGACCTGATGATCTACCGGGCGATGCTCGAGTCCACGGCATCCGAGCACGGCGCGCGTATGACGGCCATGCGCAGCGCGGCCGACAACGCGGAGGAGCTGATCGAGGACCTCGATATGGAGATGAACCGAGCACGCCAGCAGGAGATCACCCAGCAGATCCTGGAGATCGTCGCCGGGGCCGAGGCCCTGGAGGGCTGAGGGCCCTTCCTGGGCGGACCGACCACAACGCTTCGAGAGAAACGAAAGAGGCACAGATGGCAGACGAGCAGACCGACACGCAGGGCCCCGAGGTGCGCCAGGACGCGGCGTCCGGCGGATCCGACGACGGCGGCGAACAGGACAACGGCTCCAAGAGCCAGCCCCAAGGCCAGTCGCAGAGCCAGGACAACGGTTCCGGCGGCGACGGTGGCGACAAGAACATCGGATACGTCGAAGAGGTCCGCGGCGTCGTCGTCGACTTCTCGTTCCCCCAAGAGCTGCCCGCCCTGTACGGCGCGATCCGGGTCGACATCGAGGAATCGGATGAGCGCGACGCCTTGAGCCTGACGTGTGAGATCCAGCAGCATCTGGGTGACAGCCGTGTGCGCACCGTCGCGATGGAGGGCACCGACGGCCTGCGCCGCGGCGACGAGGCGGTCGACACCGGCAGCCCGATCACCGTCCCGGTGGGCGAACTGGCCCTGGGCCGGGTGTTCGACGTGCTGGGCAACACCATCGACCTCAAGGAGGAGCTCGACGTCAAGGAGCGGTGGCCGATCCACCGCAGCGCTCCCGAGGCGAAGAACCTGACCCCCTCCGAGGAGCTGTACGGGACCGGCATCAAGGTCATCGACCTGCTGGCTCCCTACGCCCGAGGAGGCAAGGTCGGCCTGTTCGGCGGCGCCGGCGTCGGCAAGACGGTGATCATCCAGGAGCTGATCCACAACATCGGCAAGGAGCACAGCGGCCTGTCGGTCTTCTGCGGCGTCGGTGAGCGCACGCGTGAGGGCAACGACCTCTACTTCGAGATGAAGGAGGCCGGCGTGCTCGAGAACACCATCATGGTGTTCGGGCAGATGAACGAGCCTCCGGGCGCCCGCCAGCGCGTCGGCCTCTCGGGGCTGACGATGGCCGAGTACTTCCGTGAGGAAGACGGCCGCGACGTGCTGCTGTTCATCGACAACATCTTCCGGTTCGTCCAGGCCGGCATGGAGGTCTCGGCGCTGCTGGGCCGCATGCCTTCCGCCGTGGGCTACCAGCCGACGCTGGAGACCGAGATGGGCGCGCTGCAGGAGCGGATCACGTCGACCGATTCCGGCTCGATCACCTCGATCCAGGCCATCTACGTACCGGCCGACGACCTGACCGACCCGGCGCCGGCCTCGGTGTTCGCCCACCTGAACTCCACGACCACCCTGTCGCGTGACCTCTCGGAGGAGGGGATCTACCCGGCGGTCGATCCGCTCGACTCGTCGTCGACGATCCTCAAGCCCGACGTGGTGGGCCAGGAGCACTACGACGTCGCCCAGGAGGTCAAGCAGACGCTGCAGCGCTACGACGAACTGCAGGACATCATCGCCATCCTCGGCATCGACGAGCTCTCCGACGAGGACCGCCAGGACGTCAACCGCGCCCGCCGCATCCGGCGCTTCTTGTCCCAGCCGTTCCACGTGGCCGAGCAGTTCACCGGCCAGCCGGGCATCTACGTCTCGATCGATGACACGGTGCGCAGCTTCCGCGAGATCCTCGACGGCACGCACGACGACAAGCCCGAGAGCGCCTTCTACATGAAGGGCTCGATCGACGACGTGGTCGACCAGTACGACGGTGGCGAGGGCGACGACGGGGACGATGAGGACGACGACGATGAGGGCGACGACGATGAGGGCGACGACAGCTGATGGCCGAAGAGGAGCACCTGGTCGAGGTCGAGGTCGTCACCCCCGAGGGGGCGGTGTACGAGGGCCAGGCCGAGTTGGTCTCGACCCGCACCACCACCGGCGAGATCGGCATCAAGGCCCGCCACATCCCGATCCTGGCCCGCCTGCGGCCGACCACGCTGCGCGTCCACACCGACGATGGCGACGTCAAGGAGTGGGCCCAGGCCGAGGGGTACATCCAGGTGTTCGCCAACCGCGCCTTGGTGCTGATCGAGGAGGCCATCGAGGTCGATGAGCTCGACTCCTCCGAGCTGGAGCAACGGATCTCCGACGCCGAGGAGAAGATGGAGGCCGAGGACGAGGATTCGGCGGCCTACTCGGTGGCGCAGGACAACAAGGAGCGCGCCGAGGCATTTCTGGAGCTCGCCAAGTCCTGAGGGGAGCGGTTGCCGGGGCGTACGGCGACGGCTTGACGGCTGAACGGCAAGTGGTGGGGCCGGGCGGGGCAGGCGGCCCGGCTCTAGCAGGGCGCGTTGTCGTGGTTGTGGGCGCTCCGTGGTTGCGGGGCGCGAATAGAGCCGGTCCACCTGCCCCGCCCGGTAACCACACGGTTCCGGGCCCCGCATACCTTGCCCGGACCGCAGCGGGCTCGGCCCCCCGAGCCGCCCATGGGCGCCAGAACGCAGGGGGCGCGGAAGTTGGCGATCGGTCCGCGCCGACGTGACCGCGCGGGATGGTGGATGCGACGAGCCGGGGTGGGGATGGGGACTCGGGGAGGATCCGGCGCCCCATAGCCGCTCGCTCCCTGCAGGCGGATAACGCGCCCTTGCGCCCCCATCGGCAAGGAGCGCCCTCCAGACCGCTCGCCGGGCGCTCCTCCCAGAGGGCCCAGCCCCACCCCGGCCGACCACCCACAGCACGCGCCCCCCGCCAGCCACGCCACCCCGACCGCGATAATGCTCGCCCGATGGACGAGATCGCCCTGGCCGAGAAGCTCATGTCGCACGATTCCTCGCATCCCGAGGGGATCAAGGAGGTTGCCGGGCTCGTGGCCAGCTGGCTCGAGGCGCGAGACATCGACCTGACGGTGCACACGATCGACGGGCTGCCGTCGCTGGTGGCCGACGTTGGACCCGATGATGCGCCGACGGTGATCTTCCACGGGCACGTCGACGTGGTGCCGGCGCCCGTGGAGATGTTCACGCCGCGGTTCGAGGGCGACAAGCTCATCGGGCGCGGCGCGTACGACATGAAGGGCGCCCTGGCGGGGATGCTGCTGGCGACCGAGGACCTGCTCGACCAGGACGACGTGCGGATCCGGCTGGTCGTCGTGCCCGACGAGGAGTCCGACAAGGCGACCAACCGGGCCAGCGACGTGCTGGTCGACGACGAGGGGATCGGCGGTGACTTCGCCATCACAGGAGAGCCCACCGACCTGCACGTCGGGGTCGAGGCCAAGGGGGTGCTGGCGCTGGGCATCGAGGTCTCCGGGCGCTCGGCCCACGGCTCGACCCCGTGGATCGGCGACAACGCCGTGCTCAAGGCCTACGACGTGTACCGCGCGATCGAGTCGCTACCGTTTTCCCACGAGAGTTCGGCCCTGTTCCGCCGTCCGTCGATCAACCTTGGCCGCATCCGGGGAGGGGATGCGCTCAACAAGGTTCCCGATCGATGCGCCATCGACGTGGACATCCGCTACCTGCCGGACCAGGAGCCCAGCGACATCCTCGACCAGATCCGCACCATTCCCGACACCGCCATCCTCTCCACCTTCTGCCGACCGCCCGCGTCGGTCGACCCCGAGCACCGCTACGTCGCCACCCTGTGTGACGCCGTGGGCCGGCTGCACCAGGGCGAGGCCACCAGCGTGGGCCGCGACGGGGCCTCGGACGCCGTGTCGTTCCTGGAGGCCGGCATCCCGGCAGTGGAGTTCGGCCCGATCGGCGCGGGCCACCACGGCCCGGAGGAATGGGTGTCCGTCGACTCCCTGCGCCAGTATCGCCACACCTTGACCCGCTTCGTCCGCGACCTTCCCGCCCGCCTTGGCTGACGACGACCGCCAGCCGCCGCCTCCCGCCGACGGCTCGGGAGGCCGCGAGGGCGTGCCACCCCCCGAGTCGGCTCCGGACGTGGGCGAGGGCGAGCTTCCGCCGCCCAAGCCGCGGACCTGGGCCGGGCAGCAGGGCTCTGCCGGCGAGCAGCCGGCGCAAACCCCCGACATGGCCGACGCACCCGAAACACCCGACCCAGCCGACGCGGAGGCCGAGCCCGAGGGACCCCACGACATCGCCGCCGAGCAGCTGACCCAGGTCATGGGTCCCGGACAGGCCGGCATCGTGCGTCCTGAAGGTAGCCTTGGCCTGCGCGGTGGTGCGGCCCCGGCACCCGAGCCGTCTGCGCCCGTGGCCGCCGAACGCGACCCGGAGCTCACCCCGGCCGAGGGCGGGCTCGCTCCGGGCATGGTCCTCCCGCCCGGGTACGACGATGTCGAGCTGCCGGAGACCGAACCGACGCGGCGGATGTGGCCACGCTTCCTGGTCGGGTCGGCGATCGTCGTCGTGGCCGTCGCCGCGGCCACGGCCACCAGCGTCCTGCTGTATCTCTCCGACATCGCGGAGGGCCTGGGCCGCGCTCCGGAGCTGACGGGCATCGAACAGGAGCTGCAGAACGTCGACGCCGGCGAGCCGCAGACGATCATGCTGATCGGCTCCGACCGGCGGTTCGGCGACAAGGAACAGGGTCTGTCCTCTCGCTCGGACACGGTGATCCTCATGCGGCTGGATCCCGACCGCGGCGCGATCGCGACGCTACGGCTCCCCCGTGACCTCAAGGTCAAGATCCCGGGCGTCAGCGGCCGCCGCAAGCTCAACGAGGCCTACGCAGAAGGCGGACCCAGCAAGACCCTGGCCACCGTCCGGCAGACGACGGGGCTGCGCATCCACCACCTGGTCAACGTGAACTTCAACGGGTTCCAGCGCGCGGTGAACGCCATCAACTGCGTGTACATCGACGTGGACCGCCGCTACTTCAACTCCAACGAGGGCGTGCCTGCCGACCAGCAGTACGACGAGATCGACCTCAAGCCCGGCTACCAGCGCCTCTGCGGCTCCGACGCCCTCGACTACGTGCGCTACCGCCACGAGGACAACGACCTCGTCCGCGGCGCACGCCAGCAGGAGTTCCTGCGCCAGGCCCGCCAGCAGGTCGGCCCCAGCCGCCTGCTGCGCGACCGCTCGCAGCTGATCAGCATCTTCACCAGCTACACGAGCTCGGATATCGATGACTCCATAACGATGCTCGAGGTGCTCAAGCTGTTCCTCGCCTCGCGCGACGCGCCGGTGCGCGAGGTCAACCTCAAGGTCAAGATCGGGCCGACCTTCGTCACGGCGTCGAGGTCGAACATGCAAAAGGCGGTCGACCAGTTCCTCGGCATCGAGGGCTCCAGCGGCCCGCGGGGCGACAGCGCCGAGCCCCGCCGCCGCGAGGAGGACGGCAAGAAGAAGACGACGCGCAAGAAGTCCAAGGGCGCTTCCGGGTTGTCCAACAGCAACGACTCCGGCGCGGCGCAGGCCGCGACGATCTCCGATGAGGTGGACTTCCCGGTCTTCTACCCGTCGCGCCTGGAGAAGGGTTCACGCCTCTCCGAGCAGACCCGGGCCTACCGCCTCGGTCGCACAGGGTCCACCTCGGTCATGGCCTACAAGATGGTCGCCCGGCGGTTCGACGGCCAGTACTACGGGATCTCGAGCGTCGACTGGACCGACCCGCCGATCCTCAAGGACCCCGACCGGACGGTCCGCCAGGGTGGGCGCACGCTCATGGTCTACGACGGAACCAAGGACCGGCCCAGGATCGTCGCGTTCCAGCGCGGCGGATCCTCCTACTGGGTCACCAACACGCTGCTGCAGTCGCTGTCGGAGAGCGAGATGCTCACCATCGCGGCCTCGACGAAGGAATTCCGGCCCTAGGACGTTCTCTGGAGAGCGGTCATGGCGCCCTGCGTCGCCGACTCGGGGGCCGCTAACCTGCCCCGCTTGCGCTCCGTGGTCCCATGGGGCTCCCCGAATCGATGGAAGAGCACCGATGAGCGACGAGAAGACTCCGATTGGCGTGATTGGCGTGGGCTGGGTGGGCCTGGTCACGGCCGCCTGCTTCGCCGAGCTGGGCCACGAGGTTTGGGCCCGGGACATCCTGCAGGAGAAGGTCGACTCGCTCACCCGCGGCGAGGTGCCGATGCACGAGCCCGGCCTGCCCGAGCTCGTGCGCTCCAACTCCGAGCGGCTGCACTTCACCACCGAGATGTCCGACCTGCTCGACAACGCCAGGCTGCTGTTCGTCTGCGTCGACACGCCTCCGACCCATTCCGGGGACGCCGACCTGTCGCGGGTGCGGTCGGTCGTGGAGGACATGCGCGGCCACACCGACCACGTCCTGGTCATGAAGAGCACCGTCCCGGCCGGCACCGGTCGCACGATCCGCCGCGACCTCTCGGACATCCCGTACGTCTCGTGCCCGGAGTTCCTCAAGGAGGGCACGGCGGTCAAGGACTTCATGCACCCCGACCGCGTGGTCGTCGGGTGCGAGCCCGAGCACTCGGGCGCGGGCGACGCGGTCAGCGCACTGTACGAGCCCCTCGGGGCCCCGATCGTGCGCACGGACCTCGCCTCGGCGGAGATGATCAAGCTGGCCTCCAACGCGTTCCTCGCGACGAAGATCTCGTTCATCAACGAGATCGCCAACGTCTGCGAGGAGGTCGGCGCCGACGTCACCCAGGTCGCCGAGGGCATGGGCTCCGACGAGCGGATCGGATCGCAGTTCCTGCGCGCCGGCATCGGCTACGGCGGCAGCTGCTTTCCCAAGGACGTCTCCGCGCTCAAGCAGCTCGCCGGCAACTCGGGCTACCACTTCCAGCTGCTCACCTCGGTCATCGAGGTCAACGAGCTGCAAAAGCGCCGCGTCGTCGGCAAGCTGCAAAAGCACCTGGGGACGCTGGTCGGAAAGCGGATCGCCCTGCTCGGCCTGAGCTTCAAGCCCGACACCGACGACATGCGCGAGGCCTCCAGTCTCGTCCTCGGCGCCCGGCTGCAGAGCGAGGGCGCCCAGGTCACCGCCTTCGACCCCGTCGTGGCCGATCGCGCCCGCGACATGCTCCAGGGCACCGAGTTCGCCGCCAGCGCCATCGACGCCATCGACGGCGCCGACGCGCTCGTACTGGTGACCGAGTGGCCGGAGTTCCGGGACCTCGACTGGGCCGACGCCGCCGGGCGCATGGCCCAGGCGCTGATCATTGACGGCCGCAACTTCCTCGACCCCGAGGCGATGGAGAACGCCGGGTTCACATACGAGGGAATCGGCCGTCACGCCGTCGGCGAGGGAGCCGACAGCCCGGCCGACCCGGCCCGCCCGGTTCCGAGCTGATGCAGGCGCTCGTCCTGGTGGGGGGCGAGGGCACGCGACTCCGGCCGCTCACGTCGCTGCGGCCCAAGCCAGTCGTGCCGTTGGTCGACCGCCCCTTTATCCGCTACATGATCGATTGGCTGGCCCGCCACGGCGTCACCGAGGTGGTGCTCGCCTGCGGGTTCCGGGCCGACAGTCTGCGCGCCGAGCTCGGCGAATCGGTCCCGGGCGGTCCCTCGCTGCGCTACCTCTCCGAACCCGAGCCCCGCGGCACCGCGGGGGCGATCAAGTTCGCCGCCGACGTGCTCGAGGACCGGTTCCTGGCCCTCAACGGCGACCTGCTTACCGACCTCGACCTCACGGCCCTCGTCGGCCACCACGAGCAGGCGGGCGCCGTCGCGACGCTCGGTCTCGTCGGCGTGGACGACCCGTCGGCGTTCGGGCTCGTGCGTCGCGACGATGCCGGCGTGATTTCCGAGTTCCTCGAGAAGCCCACTGCCGACCAGATCGACACCGACGAGGTCAACGCCGGGTGCTACGTCCTCCAGCGCGAGGTCCTCGACCTGGTGCCCGAGGGTCAGCCCTGCTCGATCGAGCGCGAGGTCTTCCCCCGGCTCGTCGGCCACGGACTCCACGGGGTGCGGCTGGAGGGCTACTGGAAGGACATCGGCACCCCGGAGACCTACCTCCAGGCGACGCGGGACGTTCTCGTGTCACGGGTCGAGACCGACCTCACTCCCCGGCTCGGGACCCGTTCGAAGATGGTCGAAAGCGACGTGGAGGTCGGCAGCGGCGCCGTGCTGGTCCCGCCGGTCGCGGTGCTGTCCGGCGCCAGCGTCGGCGCCAACGCGCGCGTGGGCCCAAACACCGTCGTGGCGGCCGGAGCGAGGGTGGGCGCAGACGCGACCGTCGAGCGGTCGGTCGTGCTCGCCGGCGCGGCCATCGGGGCCCGGTCGGTCGTCCGCGACGCGATCCTCGCTCCGGGTGCCCAGGTCGGTGAGGATGCCTCGGCGACCGACGGCGCCGTGGTTGGCGAAGGCGTGACCGTGGGCCACGGTAACCACCTGGCCCGCGGAATCCGGGTATCCCCCGGGGTCGAGCTGCCGCCCGACGGCGTACGTTTCGGGCCCCCGGCACGCAAGGACCCCTCGTGACGAGCATCGACGACATCGCGGCGATCGACCCCTCCGGTCAGCTGGCCGACGTCCGCGAGCTGCCGGACCACCTGCGGGACGCCCTGTGGCGCGTGGAGTCCGCCGGGCTGCGGCTGGACCCGGCTCCCGGGGGCCTCGTCGTGTGCGGCATGGGCGGGTCGGCCATCGGGGGCGCCCTGGCCCAGGCCTGCTTTGGCGATCGCCTCGAGGCCCCGCTGCACTGCGTGTCCGGCTACCGGCTGCCCTCATGGGTGCCCGCCGATGCCTTGGTGCTGTGCTGCAGCTACTCGGGCACGACCGAGGAGACGGTGGAGTGCTACCGGCAGGCGACCGAGCGCGGCCTGCGTCGCGTCGTCGTCACGACCGGCGGTGTCCTCGGCGCCAGCGCTCGCGAGGACGGCGTGCCCGTGATACCGATTCCGGCCGGCCTGCAGCCCCGCTGCGCGGTCGGCTACATGCTGGTCTCCGTGCTGCAGGTCGCCGCGGCCGCGGGCGTGGGTCCGCAGCTGCGCTCCGAGGTCGAGGCCGCCGCCGAGCTGATCAGCAGCAGTCAGGGCGCGCTGGAAGGCCAGGCCGAGACGGTCGCCGCCGCGATCGAGGGATCGGTTCCGGTCGTCTACGGCGCGGATTTAACGGCCCCTGTCGCCTACCGGTGGAAGACCCAGGTCAACGAGAACGCCAAGATGCCCGCCTTCTCCCACGAGCTGCCCGAGGCCGACCACAACGAGCTCGTCGGCTGGGAGGGTGCGCCCGCGCCGCTGGGCCCGTATTCGGCCGTGTTTCTCTGTGACACCGACCACCACCGGCGCGACTGCCAGCGGATCGAGCTGACGGCCGAGCTGATCGCCGACTCGGCCCACAGCGTCCAGTGCGTCGGCGCCGAGGGCAAGACCAGGACCGAGCGCGTGTGCGGCGGGGTCATGCTCGGCGACCTCGTGTCGCTGCTGCTCGCCGCATCGCGGGGCGTCGACCCGGCGCCCGTACCGGTGATCGAACGCCTCAAGGACCAGCTCGGGCGGCCCGAGTAGGCGCGCCGGGGCTCCCCCGGCGAGGCACGCACCGCAGCGCGGGCCGGTTTGGCCGCCAGCCCAAGGGGGGTAGGGTCGGGTCATGCCTGACCCGAGCGTAGGGCCGCAGAGCACGGCGCTCGACCCGGCGCCCGCCGCAGCGCGGCGCCTCGCCGCGTCGGACCCGGTGCTGGCGGCGATCATCGAGCGGGTCGGCCCCCTGGACCCGCGGCATCTGCGCCGGGGACGGCCGACGAGCGCCTTCGGGTCGCTGGCCCGATCGGTGGTGGGCCAGCAGCTCTCGACCGTGGCCGCGCGCACGATCTGGGAGCGGGTGGTCGCCATCATCGGCGAGCCCGGCCCGACGGCGATGCTCGACGCCGATCCGGCCGACCTGCGTGACGCCGGCCTGTCCCAGCGCAAGGTCGCCTACCTGCGCGGGCTTGCGGAGCTGGTCGTCGACGGCGAACTCGACCTCGATGCCCTGGCCGAGCTGCCCGACGACGAGGTGACCGCGCAGCTCACCGCCGTACGCGGGTTCGGCGTGTGGACCGCCGAGATGTTTCTGATATTCCACCTCGGCCGCCCGGACGTGCTGCCGGTGGGCGACCTCGGGATCCGCCGCGCCGCCGAGCGCGCCTACGAGCTCGACGCGCTGCCCGAGCCCGGGCCCCTGCGACAGCTCGCCGAGCCCTGGCGGCCCCAGCGGTCCCTGGCCAGCCTCTACCTGTGGCGCTCGCTCGACGCCACGCCGGCGTGAGCGGCACGCCCGCGCTGCTGGAGGAGGCCGTCGAGGCCCACGGCGGCCGCGCGAGCTGGGAGGCGGCGAGCCGGATCGGCTGCCGGGTGCGGACCGGCGGGCTGCTGCCGCGGGCGCGGATGGTCGCGGGGATGGTCGCCGAGTACCGGCTCGAGATCGACATCCACGAGCCCCGGGCCACCCTGCACGGGTTCCCCGAAAAGGGCAAGCGCGGCGAGTTCACCCCCGGGGAGGTGTCGGTGCGGACGCGGGGTGGCTCGCGCGAGCGGGAGCGTTCGAACCCGCGGGACGCCTTCGGCGGCCTGGGAGCCATGCGGCGTTCGGTGCGCTGGGACGCGCTGGACATCCTGTACTTCGGTGGCTATGCGATGTGGAACTACCTGACGCTGCCGTTCCTGCTGTTGCGGCCCGAGATCGAGGTCCGGCCCCATGGCCGCATCGACGACGGCGGGACGGTCCTGCGCGGCCTGCACGCGCGGTTCCCCGAAGGGTTCCCCACGCACAACCGCGAGCAGGTCGTGTGGTTCGACGCCGCGGGGCGGGTGCGCCGCCACGACTACACCGCCTCCGTCGTCGCCCCGTTGGCCCGCGCGGCGCACTACACCGACGAGTACGTGACCGCCGGAGGCCTGACGCTCCCCTCGGCGCGCCGTGCCCTGCCGCGCGCCGGCCGGGAATCGGTTGTTCGGGCCCCGGTCTTGGTGTCGCTGCAGCTCGACGGCCACGAGGTCGTCTAGGGGTTCCGAGGAAGGGCGCTATAGCCTCCCGCGTTCCGTCTGGACCCCGAACGCAACGCAGGAGATGTACACGTGAAGGCCATGATCCTCGCCGCAGGGCTCGGCACCCGGCTGCGGCCGATGACCCACACCATCCCCAAGCCGATGGTGCCGATCCTCGATCGGCCGGTGATGGGGCATATCGTCGCGCTGCTGCGCGACCACGGGCTCACCGAGGTGATCGCCAACCTCCACTACTTCCCCGACGCGGTCCGCGGGTACTTCGGCGATGGCTCCGAACACGGCATCTCTCTCGAATACCGCTATGAGGACGAGCTCATGGGCACCGCCGGCGGGGTGCGCAACTGCAGGGACTTCTTCGGCGACGACGACTTCCTCGTGATCTCCGGGGACGCGATCACCGATATCGACCTGGGCGCCATGCGCAACGCCCACCGCGCCCATGACGGGATCGCCACCCTGGCGGTCAAGCAGGTCGACCACACCGACGAGTTCGGTGTGGTCATCCACGGCGACGACATGCGTATCCAGGGCTTCCAGGAGAAGCCCGACCCGGCCGAGGCCCTGTCGGACCTGGCGAACTGCGGGATCTACATGTTCAGCCCCGAGATCTTCGACTACTTCCCCGACGCCGACTTCGCCGACTGGGCGACCGACGTCTTCCCGGCGCTGCTCGACAACGACGTGCCGTTCTACGCGTATGCCTTCGACGACTACTGGAACGACGTGGGCACCGTCGACGAGTTCCGCCAGGCGAGCTTCGACGCGGTGTCCGGTGCCGTGAAGATCCAGCTCGACGCCGAGCTGCTCGAGGAGGGCCTGTACGTCGGCGAGGGAACCGATCTCGGCGGAGCCGTGGAGGTGGAGGCCCCGGCGTACGTGGGCCGGGACTGCCGGATCGGCTCCGACGTGCGCATGCAGGGCACCGTGATAATCGGCGCGGGGTCGGTGATCGGCGACCGGGCGATGCTGCGCGACACGATCATCTGGCCCGACACCGAGATCGCGGCCGACACGCTGCTGATCGAGGCCATCGCCGGCCGCCCGGCGAAAACCTGACCCACACCCCGGTGAGCGCTCGATAACTCCCGTAGAGCGGGAGAAATCGAGCACTCGGTCGGGAGGGCGGGGCGGCTGTGCGTCGCAGTCGGCACGTAGCGTGCGCCTTCCGTGCGCCCGCGGTCCTCATCGTGCGGCCCGTGGCGTTCGCGGCTTCGAGCCTGCTGGGCTGGCTGGTACCCCCGGCGTGCCTGGGGTGCGCGCGGCCCTGCGATCCGCTCCGGCGGCTGTGCGAGCGATGTCGCGCCGAGCTCGCCTCCTCCGGCGGATGGCGGGGATCGGCTCCCGGGCTCGCCGACGGCTGGGCGGCCTGTCCGTACGAGGGAGCGGCCCAGGCGCTGGTGACAGCGGCCAAGCTGCGCAGGCTCCCGGCGGCCGTCGCGCCGATGGCCGAGCACCTGCACCGCACGTTGCCCGGCGAGCTGGTGCGAGGCACCGTGGTCCCGGTGGCCGCCGATCCCATCCGCCGGCGGCTGCGCGGCCACGACCCGGCCACCACCCTGGCCCGGCGCCTCGCCGTCTCGCTCGGGCTGGCCTCCATGGCACCGCTTCGCCGCACGCCCGGGCGGGCCCAGCGTGGACGCCCGCGGGTCCAGCGGATCGGGGCGCCGCCCCGGTTCGGCGTCCACGGCCCGGTACCTGACCACGTGCTCCTCGTCGACGACGTCTGGACGACCGGTGCCACCCTCGCGGCCTGTGCGGCCGCCTTGCGCCGGGCGGGCGCGCGCCGCGTTGTCGCGGCAACGTTCGCCTGGGCACGGCCCCCGCGCGCGCGGCCCGGCGGACCGGGCCTGGACGCGACCGCACGCCCACGATCGGCGGCGATCGGGCCCCGGAATGCCGCCGAGGACCGCTGGTAGTCTGAAAAGCGCCCTCCCTACGACCGGAAGCCCTCATGGTCAAGACCGTCATCGACCGCGCGCTGCGCCTCGGCGAAAAGCGCAAGTTCAAGAACTACGAGAAGCGCGTCGACGCGATCAACCGCATCGAGGCGGAGACGGAGCTGCTCGAGGACTCCGAGCTGCGCACCGAGGCCGACGGCCTGCGCGAGCGCGTCAAGGGCGGCGAGTCGGTAGGCGACGTGCTGTCCGAGGCGTTCGCGCTGTGCCGGGAAGCTGCCAAGCGCACGATGGGCATGCGCCACTTCGACGTGCAGCTGATCGGCGGGATGGTCCTCAACGACGGCGCCATCGCCGAGATGCGCACGGGCGAGGGCAAGACGCTGACCGCGACGCTGCCGATCTTCCTGAACTCCCTCACCGGCGAGGGCGTGCATGTCATCACCGTCAACGACTACCTCGCCCGCCGTGACGCCAACTGGATGCGGCCCATCTACGAAACGCTCGGGATGACCGTCGGGATCATCCAGGAGAGCGAGGACCACGAGGCCCGGCGCGCCGCCTACGCGGCCGACGTCACCTACGGCACCAACTCGGAGTTCGGCTTCGACTTCCTGCGCGACAACATGGCCTCCTCGATCGAGGACGTCGTGCAGCCCGGGCACAACTTCGCGGTCGTCGACGAGGTCGACAACATCCTCATCGACGAGGCCCGGACCCCGCTGATCATCTCCGGCCAGCCCGAGCAGGCCGCCGATCTCTACAACACCTTCGCCCGGCTGGCGCGCACGCTGGAAGGCGTGCAGGCCACCGACAAGCTCAAGGCGTTGGGGGAGAGCAAGGACACCTCCGAGGCCGAGTACGACTACGAGTACGACGAGAAGCACAAGACCGTCGCGCCCACCGAGCGTGGCGTGACCAAGGCCGAGACGTTCCTCGATGTCGAGAACCTCTACCTGGCCGAGAACGGCACGCTGGTCAACCACCTGATCCAGTCTCTGAAGGCCGAGGCGCTGTACAAGGTCGACAAGGACTACGCCGTCGTCGACGGCCAGGTGAAGATCATCGACGAGTTCACCGGCCGGATCCTCGACGGGCGCCGCTGGTCGGAGGGCCTGCACCAAGCCGTGGAGGCCAAGCATGGCCTGTCGATCCGCGAGGAGAACCAGACCCTCGCCACGATCACCCTCCAGAACTTCTTCCGGCTCTACACCAAGCTCTCGGGCATGACCGGCACCGCGGCCACCGAGGCCACCGAGTTCATGAAGATCTACGAGATGCCGGTCGTCGAGGTCCCGACCAACCAGCCGATGGTCCGCATGGACCAAAACGATCAGATCTACAAGACCAAGGAGACCAAGTGGCAGGCCGTGGTCCAGGAGATCACCCACCGCCACCAGCAGGGCCAGCCGATCCTGGTCGGCACGATCTCGGTCGAGGTCTCCGAGATGCTCGCCCGCGAGCTCAAGCGCAGTGGCGTCAAGCACGACGTCCTCAACGCCAAGCCCGAGTACGCCGAGCGCGAGGGCCAGACGATCGCCCAGGCCGGCCAGCTGGGATCGGTGACGATCGCCACCAACATGGCCGGCCGCGGCGTGGACATCAAGCTCGGCGGCGACCCCGAAGAGCTGCTTCAGCGTGAGCTCTCCAAGCTGGGCCTGCACCCGGGCGATCCCGACTACGAGCAGACCGGCCAGGACATCCTGCCCAAGCTGACCGAGCGCTGCACGGCCGAAGCCGAGGAGGTCAAGGCGCTGGGCGGCCTGTTCATCTGCGGCACCGAGCGCCACGAGTCGCGGCGGATCGACAACCAGCTCCGCGGCCGCGCCAGCCGCCAGGGCGACCCCGGCGAGTCGCGGTTCTTCCTCTCGGCCCGCGACGACCTCATCCGGCTGTTCGCCGGCGACCGGATCGAGCGGATCCTCGAACGGCTCGGTCCCGTCGACGACGAGGGCAACGAGGCCCCTATCGAGGCCAAGATGCTCACCCGGGCCGTGGAGAACGCGCAGAAGAAGGTCGAAGAGCAGAACTTCCTGATCCGCAAGCGCGTCCTCGAGTACGACGACGTCATGAACGAGCAGCGCCGCGTCATCTACAAGTACCGGCGCGAGATCCTCGAGGGCCGCGACATGTCCGAGGCGGCGATGGAGGAGCTCCAGGGCGTGGTCGAGCGGCTGGTCGCCCAGTACGTTTCCGACGAGTCCGGCTTCATCGAGGACGAGGATCTCGCCGAGCTGCAGACCCAGTGCGAGCAGCTGTGGGAGCCCGAGGCCGAGGTCTTCGCCGTCGATCCCGAGAGCCTCGACGTGATCGAGTTCACCGAGACGCTCAAGACCAACGCCGTCCAGGAATATCAGAGCCTCGAGAAGGAGTTCGGCTCGGATCTGATGCGCTACCTCGAGCGCCAGATCCTGCTGCAGATCATCGACAACCGCTGGCGCGAGCACCTGTACGAGATGGACTACATGCGCGAGGGGATCCACCTCCGGGGGTTCGCCCAGATCGACCCGCTGGTGGCCTACAAGAACGAGGGCTACCTCATGTTCTCGCAGCTGATGTACTCGCTGTGGGAGGAGTTCGCGCGGGTCATCTTCCACGTGGAGGTCGACATCGAGCCCGCCGAGGCCGAGGAGATCTTCGAAGGCGACGCCGGTCCGGCCGTCGAAGAGCTCGACTACTCCGGCGGTACCCAGGACCAGCCGTCGGCGCTGTACGGCGGCGCGGGGGCAGGCCCGGACATCGACGGCGGCGCCGCGCGTGAGACCCTGCCGGCCGAGCTCGAGCCGGTGGTCAAGAGCGACCGCGAGCAGGTCGGCCGCAACGACCCGTGCTGGTGCGGCTCGGGCAAGAAGTTCAAGCGCTGCCACGGCGCCTGAGCGCCCGCCAGCCCGCCGCAACCGGCCGCGGCGGGCACGCCGCACGGCGTCGGTAGTCTGCGACCCATGGCCGAGGCCCCCGTCGCCGACATCCCGAGCCGCGTCCAGCGGATCCGCGAGCAGCTGACGCTGCTGGCGGATTATCTTTGACCCCGCTGAGCTCGAGGCCGCCCACGGCCGCCTGGAAGAGGAGATGTCCCAGCCCGGCTTCTGGGACAACCAGGAGCGGGCCGCCGAGGTGTCGGCCGAGCACGCCCGGCTCGGCCGGCGCCTGGAGACCTTCCGTACGCTGACCGCCGACGCGGCCGACCTCGACGGCCTCGTCGAGCTGGCCGACGAGGACCCCGAGTTCGCCGCCGAGCTCACCGAACAGGTCACGTCGATCGAAACGCGCTTGGACGATCTCGAGGAGCAGCGGCTGTTCGGCGGCCGCTACGACGCCGGCGACGCCGTGGTCACCGTGCATGCCGGGGCAGGGGGGACCGACTCCCAGGACTGGGCCGAGATGCTGCTGCGGATGTACCTGCGGTGGGCCGAGCGCCGCGGGTTCGCGGCCGAGATGCAGGAGGCCAGCCCCGGGGAGGAAGCCGGTCTGAAGTCCGGCACGTTCGTCGCGCGGGGGGAGAACGCCTACGGGCTCTTCTCGGCCGACCGGGGCGTCCACCGATTGGTGCGGATCTCCCCGTTCGACGCGTCGGGCCGCCGCCACACCGCGTTCGCCCAGCTCGAGGTTGCGCCGCTGGTCGCCGACACGGTCGAGGTCGAGATCTCCGACGAGGACCTGCGCATCGACACCTACCGGGCCTCTGGCGCGGGCGGCCAGCACGTCAACAAGACCGACTCGGCCGTGCGCATCACCCACCTGCCCACCGGCGCGGTTGCCCAGTGCCAGAACGAGCGCTCCCAGTCGGCCAACAAGGCGACGGCCATGGGCCTGCTGAAGGCGAAGCTGATCGAGCTCGAGGAACGCAAGCGTGAGGAGGAGCTCGCGCGCGAGCGGGGCGAGGTCCAGTCGGCCGAGTGGGGGTCGCAGATCCGCAGCTACGTCCTGCACCCCTACACGATGGTCAAGGACCACCGCACCAGCCACGAGATGGGCGACGTCCAGCGGGTCCTCGACGGCGACCTCGACGATTTCATCCGCGCCGAGCTGATCCGTGCCTCGGGCGGCGGTGGGTCGTGAGCACCCGCGTCGCGGTCGCGTGCTCGGAGCGGTCGGACACCAGCGCGGCCTTCACCGAGGCGGCCGTCGAGGTGGCCTCCGAGCTCGGTGACCGCTGCGACCTGTGCGTCGTGTTCGCCTCCGGCCGGCATCTGACCCGCCCTGACGAGGTGCTCGCAGCGGTGCACGACGAGCTGGCGCCCACCTCGCTCATCGGCTGC
Organism: Solirubrobacterales bacterium; assembly: GCA_050999155.1. GTDB lineage: Bacteria > Actinomycetota > Thermoleophilia > Solirubrobacterales > 70-9 > JBPCPM01. The sequence goes on along the minus strand of JBPCPM010000159.1, from coordinate 7,195 downwards.
GGCGCCGCGGGGCTGGTCGCCGGATCGCGGGAGATCGAGTCGGGAACGGCGGCCCTGGTCTGGGGCGCCTCGTTCGACTATCCCGGGGTCGCGACCCACGCCCTGCCCGGGCGTGACGCCGAGCCCGACCTCGACGGGCTCGAGGACGCCGACTGGGAGACGCTGCTGCTGTTGGCCGATCCGTACAGCTTCACGTCCGATAGTGCGCTGGACGCCCTGCATGAGGCCAACCCGGGCCGACCGGTGCTCGGTGGCCTGGCCAGCGCCGCCGTCGGCGGCGAGGCGGTGCTGTTCCGCGACCGGGAGGTCCTCCACGGCGGCGCCGTTGCGGCATCCCTGCGCGGCGTGAGTGTCCTGCCCACCGTCTCCCAGGGCGCAACAGCCGTTGGGCCGACGCTGCGTGTCACCGCCGCGGATGGCAACTCCGTGATCGAGCTCGACGGCGAGCCGGCTCTCCAGCAGCTCGAGACGGTGATCACCGAGCTGCCCGACGCCGACCGGCGCAAGGCGGCGGCCGGGCTCATGCTCGGGATCGACGTCGGGTCCGGACCCGCGTCCCAGGGCGCCTATCTCGTGCGTCCGGTCGTGGGGGTCGACAAGCAGCACGGGTCGGTGCTGGTGGGGCAGACCGTGGAGGCAGGCCAGGTCGTGCGGCTGTATGTCCGTGACGAACAGTCGGCCGACGAGGACCTGCGCTCCGCGCTCGACGTGCAGGCCGAGGCCGTCGGCTCCGGTGGCGCGGCCGGCGCACTGCTGTTCACCTGCAACGGCCGCGGGACCAACATGTTCTCGGAGCCCCACCATGACGCCGAAGCGCTCACGCAGCGGCTCGGCGTCGTCCCGGCGGGGTTCTTCTGCGCCGGCGAGATCGGCCCGGTCGGAGGCCGCAGCTTCCTGCACGGATTCACCGCGACCATGGCCGTGTTTCCGGCAGACTGACCCCACCCGTGCCTCCGGCAGCCCCCGACGTCACCGTGCCCGAGCCATCCACCGAGGCCGAGCGCCGCTCGCGCGATGCGGTTCGGCGGTTGGCCGGCACATCCGATGGACCGTTCGAGCGCCACGGCGTGCGGTGCTGGCTGTTCGTCGGGCTGCTGGCCGACCGGGAGGGCGTCGAGATCGACCGGGAGCTGACCTACTGCGGCGCGCTGCTGCACGACATCGGCCTCTATCCCGACGCCTCCGACGGCGGGGTCTACGTCACCGAAGGCGGTGACTTCGCCCGTTCGCTGCTCGCCGATCTCGATTGGCCGGCCGAGCGGATCCGTCGGCTGGCCGACGCGATCGAGCACCACCACCGCCTGCGGTCCGTGTGGGACCTCGGAGCCGAGGCGGAGCTGATGCGCCGTGCCGACCAGATCGAGGTCAGCGCCGGGCGCCTGCGTCACGGACTGGAGCGCGCGGACATCGACGCGGTCTTTTCCGCGGTGCCGCGTACCGGCTTCTACCGCGAGATCGCCGGGCTGGTGGCGGGGGTCGTCCGCTCGCGACCGCTGTCGCTTCCGCGCGTGTTCGTGGCCGGTCGTGGCTGAGCCGCTCGCCCAGCTCGCCGCATCGGCCCTGGCCGAGGACCTGGGATCCGGCGACGTCACGGCCCAGGCCGTCGTCGACCCCGAAGCCCAGGCCCGAGCCCGGATTGTCCAGAAGGCCCCCGGGGTGGTCTACGGCCTCGACCTGGCCAAGGCGGTCTTCGACCGTGCCGGGGACGTGGTCTTCGAGCCGCTCGGCTTCGAGGGAGCCTGGCGCGACGAGCCGGCGACGATCGTCGCGCTGCAGGGCGCGGCCACGGCGATCCTGGCGGGCGAGCGCACCGCCCTGAACTTCCTCGGCCACCTCTCGGGGATCGCCACGTTGACGGCCCGCTACGTCGAGGCGGTCCGGGGGACGGGTGTGCGGATCCTCGACACCCGCAAGACCACCCCCGGCCTGCGGGCGGTCGAGAAGGACGCCGTTCGGGCGGGAGGGGGGACCAACCACCGGATGGGCCTCCACGACGCCATCCTGATCAAGGAGAACCACGCCGCGATGGCCGGGGGGGTGGGCGCGGCGGTCGCCCGCGCGCGCGAGCGCGATCTCGGGGTACCGATCGAGGTCGAGTGCTCGGACCTCGACGAGCTGGCCGAGGCGCTCGACGCCGGGGCCCAGCGGATCCTGCTCGACAACATGGATACAGCCACGCTCCGCGAGGCCGTTGCCGTGCGTGACCGCTCCGGCGCCGAGGCGCGGCTCGAGGCCTCCGGCGGCGTCACCCTGGAGACGGTGGCCCGTATCGCCGCCACGGGGATCGACGACATCTCCGTCGGCGCCCTGACCCATTCGGCGCCGACGCTGGACCTCAGCCTGCTCTTCGAGCCGGCCTGAGCCCGGTTAGAAGTCCAGGTCGCCGAGCGCCTCGTCGATGTCCTTGTAGACCTGGGTGGCCCGGAACTGGACGGTGAAGGCGATGGCAAGGAACACGGGGATGAGAAAGAACATCGCCACGAAGGCCGTGCGCCGACGGGCCGAGGGGATGACCGTCGAGGTCTTCAGCTCCGCCGGGCCGTTCTCTCCCTCGCGGGCCTGGATGGCCACGCCCACCCACGGCGATCGGGCCACGATCACGCACTCGGCCGGGATCAGGAATCCGTTGCCGCCGTGGAGGATGTCGTAGCGGTCGCCCAGGCTCTGGCGCAGGGGCTTGGCCAGCTCGGTGGGAGAAGGGGGACGGCCGACGCGCAGCTGGTACGTACTCACCGCTCGCATCCTCCCACGCGCAGCCGTCGCGATGGCAGCGGTCTCACTTCAAAAGGCGCGACAACCGGCGGTCCTTGAGGACCCGGCCCTCGGTCTGTTCCTCGGGGCAGTAGGCCATCGAGTAGTCCTTGTAGTGCACGGCGGCCAGCTCGTTGCCGCACCGCGGGCACGGCTCGCCCGCACGGCCGTGGACGGCGACCGGCTTGGGCATCTTGTCCGGCGGCGCCGGGCCGATCTGCTGCTCGTAGGCGTCAAGCGTCCGCTCGAGGACCGCGCCGACGGCCACCCGGAGACGCCCGACCTCCTCGTCGCCGAGGTCGGAGCCGAGGCGAAACGGCGACAGCCGGGCCTCCCAGAGGATGTCGTCCACCCAGGTCCGCCCGATCCCGGTGATGGTGCGCTGGTCGCGCAGCAGCGGATGCAGGTGGTGCGGCTGGTCGACCAGGGTTGTGAAGGTCGCCGGGTCGGGGACGGGCAGGGCTTCGGGGCCCAGGCCCTGCAGGTACTCGTCGGCGTCGACCTCGGAGGCGGGCAGCACCTTGGCCCAGGCGCGCTGGCGGGTGCCGAACTCGCGGAGGCGCAGCTCGCGCCCGTCGGTCAGCCGGATCAGCAGGCGCGATGCCTTGTCACGCAGCGACGCTCGCTTGTCGAACACCGACAGCCGCCCGGCGGACATCAGATGGACGAGCAGCCCCAGCTCCCCGAACTCGACGATGACCAGCTTGCCTCGCCGCCGCAGGCCGCTGACCTGCCGACCCTCGAGTGCCTGCAGCGGCGGCTCGACCGACTTCAGCGTGACGACACCGGGCGCCAGCGCCGACTCGACCTCGGCGCCTTCGAGCGCGACGGCCAGGCGCCGTACGGTTATCTCGACCTCGGGCAGCTCGGGCACGAGCCAAGCCTACGCCGAGCGGCTGTACGGTCGACGGGGCCGCAACCCCGTTCGGCGTGGAGCGGCGGAAAACCGGCCGCGTGGCCGGCCCGGGGCGGTAAACTGTGGGCACACCGATCCCGGTGACATTCGCTGACTCCGAGGCAGCCGCCACGACGCGGTAGCCGGACCGGCGAACATAGCCAGCGAACGAAGGCTGCAGATGCACGAGCTGCCGACGGTCCAATACACGGCTCCCACCCGCCCCGATTCCGAGGACCACACCGCCTTGGCCGGTGAGGTCCGGGCCCTGGCCGCCGAGCGCGACGCCGTGCTGCTGGCCCACAACTACCAGGTGCCCGAGGTCCAGGACGCCGCCGACTTCGTCGGTGACTCGCTGGGGCTGTCGCGCCAGGCCGCCGCCACCGACGCCGAGGTCATCGTCTTCTGCGGCGTGCACTTCATGGCCGAGACCGCGTCGGTGCTCGCCCCCGACAAGACGGTCCTGCTGCCCGACCTCGGGGCCGGCTGCTCGCTGGCCGAGTCGATTACGGCCGACCAGCTGAGGGCCTGGAAGGCCAAGCACCCCGGAGCCCTCGTCGTCATGTACGTCAACACGTCCGCCGAGGTCAAGGCCGAGACCGACTACTGCTGCACGTCGTCCAACGCGGTGCAGGTGGTCAAGCACATCTGGGCCGAGCACGGTCCGGACACCGAGATCCTCTTCGGGCCCGACATGTGGCTCGGCGCCTACGTCGAGCGGGCCGCCGGGCTGCACGACGACCCCGAGCGCCGCGCCCGCTTCCACGTCTGGGACGGCGAGTGCCACGTCCACGCCGGGATCCGTCCCGAGGACATCGAGCGCACCCGCGCCGAGCATCCCGCCGCGGAGTTCCTCATCCATCCCGAGTGCGGCTGCTCGACCCAGGCGATGGAGTACGTCGCCGCCGGCGACATCGCCGGGGAGGGTGTCCACATGCTCTCCACCTCGGGGATGCTCGACCGGGTGCGCGAGCGCCCTGAGGGCCAGTTCATCGTCGCGACCGAGACGGGAATGCTGCACCCGATGGCCGACGCCGCCCCCGGGGCGCAGCTCATCGCGGCCAACGACGCGGCCGTCTGCCGCTACATGAAGATGATCACCCTGCCGGGCGTCCGCGACACGCTGCGCCGTCTGGCCCCCGAGGTGAAGGTGGACCCGAAGGTCGCGGAGCGAGCCCGTATTCCCATCGAGCGAATGGTTGCGATCGGGTAACCACCTACTCCGGCGGCCGCACCGCGTCGAGCGGAGGCTCGGGGTAGCCGACGGCCCGGTACAGCGTCGCCGAGGGCTGGCGGACAAGCCAGCCGTCGCCCTCGCGGCGCAGGTAGACGACATCGTCTTCCACCGAGACGGTCTCGCGGTCGGCGAAGCGGTGGTTGACCGAAAGCGTCACGCGGCTGCGGTCACCGTCGGTCTCGACGCCCTGGGTCACCGCGATGGTCGTCCGGCGCCAGCGGGGCATGCCCTCGCCCTGGGATCCGCCAAGCGATCCGGCGATCGTGTCGGTGCAGGTGTCGGCGCGTTCGGGAAGCTCGAGGCCGTCCAGGGAACCGGGTTCCAGTAGCGAGCAGACGGCCTCGGGCTCGCGACCGTCGATCGCCTCGATGAACGCCCGGGCCGCCTGCTCGGGGCCCTGGCTGGCCTGCGCGCGGGCCGTGCGCTCGGCTCCGCCGGCGCCACCGGCCGTGGAGGTCCCGGGCGCGGTGGTCGTTCCCGTCTTGAGAGCGGTCGCCGTGTCGGCCCGCTCCGGCTCGTCGCTTCCGCAGCCCGCGCAGAAGAACACGGCGACGAGCAGGGAAATCGCGACAAGCGCGCGCAACCACGTCGTATTCGGCGTCCGTCGGTGGGTTCCTTCTGTCCGCATCCCGTCCTAGCCTCGTTCTCGTGATCGTCGCTGCTAGCCTCTTATGGCTTCCCCGCCCGGGATCACCCGGGCTCGAGTCGGCGCCGTGGCACGCACGGTATTGCAGGCCCGCAGCCCCCGGAGACGCCCGATGAACCCCAGCGCCGCGACCGCGGCCGCCACCGATTGGACCGCCCTCGTGCCGCCCCCCTCGCACGCCCCCCAGAGCAAGCCCCAGCTGCGTGCGGTGGAGGACGCCGCCCCCACCTCCGTGGCAGAGCTCGAGCGGGCCGCCACGGTCCTGCGGATCCACTGCGTGCGGATGCTCGCCGTCGCCAAGTCGGGCCACCTCGACAGCTCGCTGTCGGCCGCCGACATCGTCACGGCGCTCTACTACCGGATCCTGCGCCACGACCCGTCGCGGCCGAAGTGGCCCGAGCGCGACCGCTTCGTCCTCAGCAAGGGCCACGCGGCCCCCATCCTCTACGCGGCGCTGGCCGAGCACGGCTACTTCGACCCCGAGCAGCTCATGGGGCTTCGCCAGATCAACGGCAACCTCCAGGGCCATCCCGACATGCACCGGACCCCCGGCGTCGAGGTGTCGACCGGGTCGCTGGGCCAGGGCCTGTCCATGTCGCTGGGCATCGCGATGGCACTGCGCCTCGATGGCCTCGAGGACACCGCGCACGTGTTCTGCCTGTGCTCCGACGGCGACTGCCAGGAGGGCCAGACCTGGGAGGCCGCCACGGCCGCGCCGCACTTCGGCGTGCGCAACCTCACCGCGATCGTCGACTACAACCACCTGCAGACCGACGGCAGCACCGAGGAGGTCATGGACATCCGCGACGTCCGCGCGAAGTTCGCCTCCTTCGGCTGGCAGACCACCGAGATCGACGGGCACGACATGGGCGCCATCGTCGAGGCGCTGGAGTGGAGCCGCGAGCAGGACGGGCCGGCCGCCATCGTCTGCCAGACGCGCAAGGGACGGGGCGTGTCGCTGATGGAGGGCCAGTTCGGCTTCCACGGCAAGCCGCCGACGCCCGAGCAGGCGGCCGAGGCCTACGACGAGCTCAGCGCATTGCTCACGCGCCAGGACGCCGCGCTGGAAGGCACGGACGAATCGTGATCGAAGCCCGCACCGAGCCGACCGCGACCCGCCAGGGATTCGGAGACGCGCTGGTCTCCCTGGGCGAGCAGCACGACGATGTCGTCTCCCTGGATGCCGACCTCTCCGTCAGCACCCAGGCCGCGAAGTTCGGCAAGCGGTTCCCCGAGCGGTTCTTCAACGTCGGTGCCGCCGAGGCCAACATGATGTCGATGGCCTGCGGTCTCGCCGCCTCGGGCAAGCGTCCGTACGTCTCGACCTTCGCGGTGTTCGCCACCGGCCGCGCCTACGACCAGATCCGCCTCGGGATCGCCCACAACGAGCTGCCGGTCAAGATCTGCGCCAGCCACGGCGGCGTCTCGCTCGGCGAAGACGGGGCGTCGCACCAGATGATCGAGGACCTCGCGCTGATGCGGGCCATGCCCAAGATGCAGGTCATCGTCCCGGCCGACTACAACCAGTCGGTCTGCGCGGTGCTCGAGTCCTACGATCGCGACGCGCCGACCTACCTGCGGTTCGGCCGGCCGAACACCCCGGCGGTCTCCGAAACGATCCCAGCCACCCTCGGCCACGGCGTCGAAGTGTTGCGTGGCGGGGAGG
>JBPCPM010000155.1:0-3544 GCA_050999155.1 Solirubrobacterales bacterium | reverse complement strand
ATCCATCAGCGCGTCCGTTCCATCATCACCATCCGACGGCCGCTCGATCAGGGTGTTGTCCCGTTGCCGCCCGAGCCTGCGAGGCGGGAGATGTCGACCGCCACACCCAGCGCCCCTGCGGAGCGAGCTGCGCCGATGTCACCGGGCCCGAGCCCCCCTTGGGCGTAGACGGGCAACGGGCTGGCCGCGGCCAGCGCCTGCAGGCCGTCCCAGCCCAGCGGCTGGTCTTCGGGGTGAGAAGCCGTGGCCCGGACGGGCGACAGGATGGCGAAGTCGGCATCCAGTGCACTGGCGCGCTCGAGGTCCGCTGCGTTGTGCACTGACACCGCCCACAGTCGCGTCGGCGGCCGCTCTATCCGGCCGCCGAGCGCGGCGGCGCTGCTGTGCAGCCCGCACGCACCGCCCTGGCGTGCCTCAAGCGCCGTCCCGGAGAGGAGGAGACGCAGCCCGGTCCCCCGCCTCGCCTGGCGCAACCGGCGGGTGAGCTGGACGCGCTGAGCAGGCGCGAGCTCCGGTGCTCGCACGACCAGGAGCCGCAGGCCGTCGGCCACCAACGACGGGATCCTCCCCAGCAGCTCGTCAGGACCGCCGGGCGAGCGGTTCACCCGGGCGACTGCCACCAGCTCGGGCAGCGCCAACGTCGCCAAGGCGAGCTCGTTGCTCGGCAGCAGTGGCCCGACCGTCGGGCGGGCGGGGTCCACCCATTCCAGCCGCTGGCCTTCCCTGCCGTTCGCCTCGCCCGACCACCGGCGCACGTGGAACCAGTGCAACCGCACCCGCTTGGCCGGGAAGTCGTGCTCGTAGACCCGCCAGGGCGCGAGTTCGCAGGCGCGGACGCCGACCTCCTCGAGCAGCTCGCGGGCGGCGGCCTCGGCCGCGCCCTCACCCGGCTCGACCTGGCCCCCGGGGAGCTCCCAGAAGCCGGCCGCGTCCTTGCCGGCCGTGCGTTCTGCCAGCAACACGCGCCCGTCGGGCGCGCGGAGCACGCCGACCGCCACGTCGACCACGGGACGACCGACGAGGGGGAGACGGCGGGAAGGCAGCATCAGTCCGGCCACACGGGTAGCGGGTACAGCGAAAGAGGTCGCCTTGGCGACTGCGTCGGCGCCCGGTCCTCAGGGTCCGCGTTCCCGGTCTCGGCCGGAGGGGCCGAGTCCCCACCGGCATCCTCCTTCGGAGCTTCCCGGCTGCTGTCCATCTTCGTCGCCCGCTCCTCAGGGTCCACTTGCCCGGTCTCCGTCGGAGGGGCCGAGTCCCCACTGGCATCCTCCGTCGGAGCTTCTTGGGTGCTGTCCTTCTTCGCCGCCCTCGTCGGCCTCTTGCTCGCAGGCTTGGCCGGGCTGCGCTTGGCGGGGGTCATGTCAAGCTGCGTCGACGGTGGCGAGTGCCTCGGCGCGGGCGGCGAACTCCCGTGCCTCCGCGTCGACGGCCGCTCCATCCGAGCCATACACCGTGACGTTGACGTATGTCCGGCTGAAGCTCAGATCCGGATAGAGCCCGGTCTCCTTCGACAGGCCCGCCAGCCGGTCGAGGAAGGCTCGTGTCTCGGGGTAGGCGGTGAAGACGAAGCGGCGGTACAGCGACGATGGTGTCTCGACCTCCGTCCAGCCCTCCGGCCACCGGGGTTCCCTGGTCATCTGGCTCTCCTCGTCGATGCATTGGGGATCCTCAACGCCAGCCGGGCGGCCTGGGGTCGCCCCGCCCGGGCTGGGCGCCTGCGCTCAGCTCGCCGCCCCGGAGTACCCCGGCGGAGCGAACAGCCCATCCGGAGGACGCCTACACCGGTGCGACTTGGGTGTCCTGGGCACCTTGGGGAAGGATCGGCTCGACCTCGCTGTGCGGCCGGGCGATGATGTGCGCGGCAGCCAGGCCGTCGCCCACGCGCTCGCACGCGTCAGCACCGGCACGGACTGCGGCGTTGACGGCGCCCGTCTCGCCGCGGACGAGCACGGTGACGTAGCCGCCGCCGACGAACTGGCGGCCGACCAGCCGCACCTCTGACGCCTTGGTCATGGCGTCGGCAGCCTCGATCGCCGGGACGAGACCCCGGGTCTCGATCATGCCCAGGGCAATGCCCGGAATCTCGGCTCCATTGTTGCTGGCCATCTGTTTCCTCCGTAGGTGAGTTGAGCTCGGGTGTTACAGGATAGATAGGGGTTTTGCAGGATAGGGAATCGGACGAGTCAGTCGTACCAGCGCTCCTCGGTCCAGTAGTCGATGATCCCGCCGATGGTCAGGTCGGTGGTGATACTCGGATCGCCAGTGGCATGGCGGGCCGCCGAGGTCCGCATGGTGATGACGAAGTCGCCCGGCCTTGTGCCGACCGCGTCGAGCGCCACCTCCAGGTCGCCGCTGTCGTCCTCGACCACCCGCAGCGACCTGTGTTGGAGGGGGGGGATTCGAGCGGTGGTGACGAGGTCGCGGACGACGCGGTGGATGTTCATCGTCGCGCCTTACCGTCCCCAGACCTGGCGGCCCGCTCCTTGCCGTCCCCAGATTTGGCGGCCCCCTCCTTGCCGTTGCCGTCCCCAGACCTGGCGGCTCGCTGCTCTTCAGGGGTCGGCTCGTCCCAGTAGTCGATGATGCCGACGATGGTCAGGTCGCTCGGGTAGTCCTTGTGGCCGGCGGCTTCGCGCGCTGCCGAGCTGCCAGCCGCGATCACCCAGTCGCCGGGCTTGCAGCCGACGGGGTCGACCGCCACCTGCTTGCCTCCCGACCGGTCCCGGACGACCAGCAGCCGCTGACTCTGGAGCTTGCCGATGCGGGCGGTGGCGACCAGCGTGTCTTCGACGCAGAAAATCTTCATCGCTGTGTCTCCTTCGGTCGCGCTCCGGGTGAGAGCGAGCTCGGCGGGCCGTCGCCCTCCGCCTCGACCACCTCCAGGCACGACCGGCCCCGCGCTCGCACGACCCCTTGGGTGACAAGGCCAGCAGGGCCGGCCGCACCCGCATACCGGGTCTCGATCGCCGCAGCCAGGCGACGAGCACGTGCTTGCGCCCCGGCGCTGGCGCCCGGGATGCGCTCGTCGTAGTCGACGTGCACGAGCACCGGCACCGCGAGCCCGTGCGGCGCGTTCGTCCTCCCGAGGACCTCGATGCCGACGTCGAGGTCGACGGCACCTTCTTCAAGCGTGTCCATCTGCGCCTGGAAGGTGAGGTTGCGCAGCTGAACGTCGTCGATGGCGTCGCCGGCCACGACCAGCTTCTCGGCGTGGCCGGAATCCGCGTACGTTCCGCCGTTCCAGCCGCGAACCGCGTCGACCTGGCCGATGTTGTTCTTCAGCAGGTAGCCGCAAAGCCAGCGCATGCCCTCGGTTGCGGCGTCGGCCGCGTCCACCCCGGCGCAGTCGGCGACCGCGTGGCGGATGAACTCCTTGGCGGCCTCACGCTCGAGGCTCGCAGTCTGCTCGTAGAGCCTGGCGCTGGAGACGAAACGGTCCACGCCCGTCCCACCGACGGCGTCGGGAACGTGGACGTTGATGGCGTCGGTGTCCGTGTCCACCCCGACGAGCAGCGTGGCCACTTTGGCCCCGCAGCACTGAGTG
>JBPCPM010000018.1:0-11303 GCA_050999155.1 Solirubrobacterales bacterium | reverse complement strand
CCGGATCGCGCCGCGTCCAGGGCCGCAGCCGCGCGCGCCCACCGCCGCGATATCGCCCCCTACAACTCGGGAACGTCGGCGCCGCGGGGTTCGAACGAGATCCGGCGGACCTCGGCCCAACTCTCGGTCCGTTTGCGGACCTTGTCCATCAGCGCGCCGGTGGTTTCCCACCAGCTCCACAGCAGCACGGACGGGCCGGCGCCGGAGATGCAGCCGCCGATCGCGCCCATCTCCACCGCGTCCTCGACGAGCTCCATCGAGCGCGGGTACAGCGGGCGGCGGTGCGGCTGGTGCAGGCGGTCGGCCATGCCGCGACGCAGCAGGGAGAGGTCCCCTCGCTCCAAGCCGAGGACCAGCGACGCAGCCGCCGCCACGTTGATCACCGCATCGGGCAGCGTCACCGTCTCGGGCAGGGCGGCGCGGGCCTCGGCGGTGGCCACGGGCTCATCGGGCGTCACGAGCACGGCCTCGACGCCCTTGGGCATCGACATGCGCGTGACGGCCACCCCGCCTCCGTCCTGGGGCGCGCACAGGACCACACCCCCGTAGAGGGCGGCGGCAACGTTGTCGGGGTGCCCCTCGAGCTCGACCGCGTGCTCGAGGATCTCCTCCCGCTCGAGCGCCAGCTCGTAGAGGTGGTCGGCGGCGAGCAGCCCGGCGACAATCGCGGCCGCACTCGAACCCATCCCTGCCGAGAGCGGGATCTCGGAGCTGATGGCGAAGCGCAGGCCGTCGGCGGAGTGCAGGCGCTCGAAGGCCCGGACCACGAGGTTGGTGCGATCCAACGGGACTTCGAGGCCGTCGGCGGGCAGGATCTCGAAGGTCCCGGTCTCCTCCACCTCCACCTCGAGGTAGGTCTCCAGGGCGGCGGCCAGGACGTCATAACCAGATCCGAGGTTCGCGGTGCTGGCCGGGACCCGCACGAGGCGGCGGCGGGATGTCATGGCTTCCACTTGACCGAGCAGCCCACCGGCTCGGTCAAGGCAGGGTCGGGCGCCTGCCCGCCCAGCACGGCGTCCAGCGCGTCACGAACCCACCGGGCTCCGGCGTCCGGGTCGGCGTGGTCGTCGTCGGGCGCGCCCTCGTAGGCGAGTTCGCCTCCGGACCCGAGCACGTAGACGTGCGGCGTGACCTGGGCGGCCCAGGCCTGGGCCGCCTGCTGGTCAGGATCGTGGAGGTAGGGGACCGTCCACCCCTCGCGCTCGACGCGATCGCGCATCTGCTCGAGGCTGTCGGCCGGATAGCGCTCGGCGTCGTTGGAGTTGACCATCAAGGTGCGCACGCCGCGGTCGCGGTACTCATCGGCCACAGCGGCCAGCCGATCGTGCCAGGCCAGCGCGTACGGGCAGTGGTTGCACGTCCAGACGACCAGGGTCGCGTGCTCCCCGTCGTTTCCGAGGATGTGGGCATCGCCGCTGGTGTCACGCAGACGCAGCTCGGGCATCGCGTCGCCGGGGCCGCGATTTCCGGCGGGCCGGGCCCTCACGCCGCGACCCTCTTGGCCAGGGCCGCCACGATGCGGTCGCGATCGGGCAGCGGGGACGGATGCCCGTCGGCCCGTCGGTAGACCCGGCAGCCCAGCGACGGCGGCGCATCGGTCGGCTCGACGTCCCGGCCGTCGACCCTGATCGTCGGAGAGCCGGGGAACCCCTCGCGCTGCGCCTGGGCGTGGTCGGTCACCTCCCGCTCGCGGAAGGCCTCCTCGCTCAGGCCGGCGTCCGCGAGCGCGCCGCGGAGGATGGCGCGGACGGCCCCGGTCGAGGGGCAGCCCTGCCACCACAGCAGTTCCACGTACGGTCGATGCGCCACGGGTGCACGGTACCTGAGCCCTTGCCCGGTACCTGCCGGGACCCGGGCACGCGAGTACTAGCGTTGCCGCCGATGTTCCGGATGCCGATCCTCGTGGCGCTGATCGCCTGGTACAGCTGATCGTGGCCGGCAGCCAGCGCCGCGGCGAGCGGACCCGCATTCGCCCGGCGATCGTGCTGCTCGACGAGCAGGCCGAGCAGGAACGGGAAGACGTCCTGCGGCGCCGCCGCGCCAACCGGCGCTGATCAGGTCGCGGCGGGGCGCGCGCCGGCCGCGGCTTCGGCGAAGACCGCGTCGGCCACCGCCGAGAGGTCGGCCGGGCACGAGATCGCGCCTGCCGCGCCGGACACCGCGGTGCCCGGGTCCTTGAGGCCGTGACCGGTCAGCACGCAGACCACCGGCCCCTCGGGAGCCTGATCGGGAATCCCGTGGGCGAGCAGACCGGCGACCGAGGCCGCGGACGAGGGCTCGCAGAACACGCCCTCGCGTGAGGCGAGCCAGTGGTAGGCGTCGAGGATCTGCTCGTCGGAAACCGCGGCGATCCGGCCCCGCGATCCGGTAACGGCGGCCATCGCCTCCTCCCAGCGGGCGGGGTTGCCGATGCGGATGGCCGAGGCGATCGTCTCGGGGTTTCGCACCGGCTCGCCGTGGACCAGCGGGGCCGCCCCCTCGGCCTGGAAGCCGCACAGCACGGGGGTGACGCCGAGCTCGCCGAATCCCATCCACCAGGCGGTGATATTGCCGGCGTTGCCCACCGGGATCGACAGGACGGCGGGTTCGCGCTCGAGCTCCTCGAAGACTTCGAAGGCCGCCGTCTTCTGGCCTTGGATGCGCAGCGGGTTGACCGAGTTGACGAGCTCGATCGGGTAGTCGGCGGCGAGGCCGCGGACGATCTCCAGGGCCTCGTCGAAGTTGCCGTCCAGGGCGATCACCCGGGCTCCGTGGACCAGTGCCTGGGCGAGCTTTCCCTGCGCGATCTTGCAGTAGGGGACGATCACCGCGCAGCGCAGCCCGGCGCGGGCCGCGTACGCCGCCGCGCTGGCGGCGGTGTTGCCGGTCGAGGCGCAGATGACGGCCTCGGCCCCGCGGGCGGCGGCGGCCGAGACGGCGACGGTCATCCCCCGGTCCTTGAAGCTGCCCGTCGGGTTCAGGCCCTCGAGCTTGAGGAAGGTCTCGCGGCCGATCAGCTCCGAGAGCAGGGGTGCAGGCACCAGCGGCGTGGAACCCTCGCGGAGGCTGATCACCGGGACGCTGTCGTCCAGCGGGAGACGGTCGCGGTAGCGCTCGATCAGGGGTGGGGGCATCGTTAGGAGGGCTCGCGCTCGAGGACGTGGATGGCCCGCGGGGCGGCGCGCAGGAACTCCAGGGAGGCAATCTCGTCGAAGGCCCGGCGGAAGGCCCGCTCGGGCCCCTGGTGGGTGACGATCTCCAAGCGGGCGTCGTCGCCGAGCCCCCGCTGGGAGACGCTGCGGACCGAGATCTCGGCGTCGGCGAAGATCGCCGCCACGCGGGCCAGCACACCGGGGCGGTCGGCGACCTCCAGGTGGACGTAGAAGGCCGAAGAGACCTCGTTGGCGACGGACAGGGACTCGGCCGGACGGGCGGCGGGAGCGCTGCCCGACAGGATCGACACGACGTCGCCGAGGACCGCGCTGGCCGTCTCGCGCCCGCCGGCGCCGGGGCCGGACATGGTGATCTCGGTGATGGCTTCGGACTCGACCATGACGGCGTTGTAGGGCCCTTCGACCGGGGCGAGCGGGTGACCCGGATACAGGAAGCAGGGAAACACGCGCACGGTGAGCGTGTCGTCGTCGCGGCGCTCGGCGACGCCGAGGAGCTTGAGCGAGAGCCCGAACTCCCGGGCGTAGGCGATGTCGTCGGGGGTGACGGCCTCGATGCCTTCGTAGGCGACCTGGTCGAACGGCACGGCGGCACCGAAGGCGATGCGGGCCAGGATCGCCATCTTGGCGGCGGCGTCGGCCCCGTTGACGTCCTCGGAGGGGTCGGCCTCCGCGTAGCCGAGCTGCTGGGCACGCGCCAGCGCGTCGGCGTAGTCGGCGCCGGTCTCGGCCATCTCGGTGAGGATGAAGTTGGTCGTGCCGTTGACGATCCCGAACACGCGCTCGATCCGGGCCGCGGCGAGGCTCTCACGGATGACGCGGATCACCGGCACCACGCCTGCGACGGCGGCCTCGAATCGCAGCTGCACCCCGGCGGCGTCGGCGGCGGCGAACAACTCGTCGCCGTGGCGGGCGATCAGCTGCTTGTTGGCGGTGACGACGTGCCGGCCGGCCTGAAGGGCCCGCAGCACGAGCTCCCGGGTGGGGTCGGTGCCGCCCATGACCTCGACGATCACGTCGGAGTCCTCCAGGATCTGCTCGAAGTCTCCGAAGCTGCGGCGCAGGACGCCGCTGATCTCGGGCCGCCGGCCGGTCGCCTCGGCGATCGATCCGGCCTGCTGGTCGAGCAGCTCGGTGAAGGCGCCACCGACGGTGCCCTGGCCGAGCAGCCCGATGCGCGCCTGGCCCGAGGCCGTCACGAGACGTCCCGGGCGGCAAGGTCGTCCCACGTCTCGCGGCGGACGACGACCCGGGCATCCCCGTCGGCGCAGAACACGACGGGCGGCCGGGGGATGCCGTTGTAGTTGTTGGCCATCGCGTGGCCGTACGCGCCCGTGGCCGGGGTGACGAGCACGTCGCCGACCCGGGGCGAGGCGAGCTGCGCGTCGCGCACGAGCACGTCGCCCGATTCGCAATGCATCCCGGCGACGGTCACCGTCGCGTCCGCGGGCTCGCCGGCGCGGTCGGCGATCACCGTCTCGTAGCGCGACTCGTAGAGCATGGGCCGCAGGTTGTCGGACATGCCGCCGTCGACGGCGACATATGTCCGCACCCCGGGGATCTCCTTGATCGAGCCGACCCGGTAGAGGGTGACGCCGGGGTTGGCGACCAGCGCGCGGCCGGGCTCGGCCAGGATCTTCACATCGTCCCCGAAGATCGAGCGGGTGGCCACCGTCACGAGCCGCGCCCAGGCAGCGACGTCCGGCGGCTCGTCGCCGTGGGCGTAGGCGACGCCGAGGCCGCCACCGACATCGACGATCTCGGGCTCGGTGTCGGCGAACGGCGCAAGGGCCTCGATGGCCCGCTCGTAGGGGGCGGTCTCGAAGATCTGCGAGCCGATGTGGACGTGCAGGCCGACGAGCTGCAGATGCCCGGAGGCGGCAATGCGCCGGATGGCCTCGGGGGCCTGCTGCAACGAGAAGCCGAACTTCGAGTCCAGCTGGCCGGTGGACACGGCGCGGTGGGTGGCCGGCCGGATGTCGGGCGTGAGGCGGATCAGGACGCGCTGGGGACGGTCGAGCAGAGCGTCGGCGCGCTCGATCTCGTCCAAGGAGTCGACGATCACGTGGCCCACCCCGGCGTCGAACGCGGCCCGTAGCTCGGCCGGGAGCTTGTTGTTGCCGTGCAGGTAGATCTGCTCGGGCGCGAACCCGGCGCGCAGGGCGAGGTACAGCTCGCCCCCGGAGGCCACGTCGGCGGCCAGCCCCTCCTCGCGGAACAGGCGGTAGGCGGCGGTGGCCGGGAACGCCTTGGAGGCGTAGAGCACCTCAAACGGGCCGCCGGCCTCGGTGAAGGCCTGGGTGTAGGCCCGCGCCCGGTCTCGGAGGTCGTGCTCGTCGAAGACGTAGGCCGGGGTGCCGAACTCGCGGGCGAGCTCGACCGTGTCACAGCCGCCGATCTCCAGGTGGCCGCGATCGTTGACGGTGGCGCTCGCCGGGTAGACTGCCGAGCCGTCGATGGCCGGAGGCGCGAGGGTCTCGGAAGGAGCTGTCATCAGACGCCTGATTCTGACGTCTGCGGTCGGACGCCGGAGGCCGCCCGGCCGAACGGTTGGTCCGCGGGGCCGCGCAGCCGGCGGGCGCTAGCCCTTCTTCTTCGAGTTCTTGTCCTTGCCTCGGCCGCGGTTCGGGTGCTTGGCACCGGGAGCCTTCTGCTTGCCCTTCGCCTTGCCGTCGCCCTTGCCTCGTCCCTTGTGCTTGGGCGCCTTCCCGGGCTTGTGGCCCTTGTGGCCGCGCGCCCGCTTGTCGGCGGAGCGCTTGCCGTGGCCACCGGTGTGGTTGGCCTTACGCTTGGCCTTCTTCGGCTTGGCGGCCTTGCCCTTGCCCTTGGCCTTTCGGTCTGTCTTGCCCTTGGGCTTGGCGCTCCTGCCCTTTGTGCCCTTGGACTTCGTGCGCTTGTTGGGCTTGGCGCCCTTGCCCTTGGACTTCTTGCCCGTGCTCTTGCCCTGCTTGCCCGTCGAACGCTTCTTGCTCTTCGTGCCCTTGGAGCCCGTGCCGGCCTTGGTCGCCTTCTTCTTCGAACTGGGCGTCGAGCGCTTCCCGGACTTCGGCGCGGCGCCCGGGGAGGTGTCGGTGGTGGCCGGGGTCGAGGGGCCGCTGCGGCCACCGGGGCCCTGGCCGGCGGGCGCATCGGGGCTGCCGAAGCCAGGCGCGGTGTCGCCCCCGGGAACCGGGATGCCGAGGTCTTCGAGCAGCGCGTCGGGGCTCCGGGGCGGGCGGGCCGGACCCTGGGGTGCCGGCGCGGTCGCGAGCCCGCCGAGCCCGAGGGGATCGAGGGAGACGAGGGGAACGCCACCCGAAGGGGACGTGGCCGAGCCGGCGGAGCCCACGGCCGCCGCCGACCCGCCGGCGGTGCTCGATCCGGTCGAGTCGTCTCCGCCCTCCCCGCTCTTCTCGTCGGGCGAGGTGAACGGCGGCAGCATCACCACGTTCTCGGAGCCCAGGGCACCGATGCCCGGCTGGGTGATGTCGTAGGTGACGTAATCGCGCAGCAAAAAGAACGCCACGCCGACGGCGAGGAGCATCGCGATCACTGCGCCGATTTCTGTTCTGTGGCTGCGCATCTGCTTCCCTGGTCCGGCGAGCCGTCAGGTGCGGCGTCGAGCCGCGTGCACGAATTCCTGCACGCTCAAGACAGAGTAGCGTCGAGGCGTGCGCCTGCCTCCTCCGCGAGAGCCGCATCGACGGGATGTCCAGGACGCTCTGGCCTACGACCTGTGGATCCCCGATGGGCCGCCACCGTGGCCCGGTGTGGTCATCCTCCACGGCGCCGGGTCCCGCAAGGAAAACCACACGGATTTCGCCCGGGCCGCGGTCGGCAACGGCTACGCGACGGTGAACTTCGACCAGCGCGGCCACGGCGCCACGGGGGGCCTGCTCTCCCCCGCCACGATGTTCGCCGACGTCCTGACCATGGTCCGCCTGCTGGTCTCCGTCGATGGCGTCGACGCCCAGCAGATCGCGCTGCGCGGATCGAGCCTCGGGGGCAACATCGCCATCCACGCCGCCGCCCGCTCATCGGAGGTGGCCGCGGTGGTCGCAATCTGCCCGGCCGGCGAGGAGCACCTGCTCCGCGGCCTACGGGCCGGCCACCTGGAGATGGACTGCGACATCGGTGCACTGGAGGCCCATCTGGGCGAGCACGACGTCCGCGACGCCGTCACCCGGCTCGACGGCCGCCCGCTGCTGCTCCACCACGCCGAAGGCGACGAACAGATCCCCGTCGCCCACTCCCGAGAACTCGCCGCCATCTCCCCCACCACCACCGAACTGATCGCAATCCCCGGCGGCCACCACCGCTCGATCCAACACGACCCCGACCTCCAGGCTCACGCCCTGCGCTGGCTCGACCACCGCTTCGGCCGACGAGGCAAGAGCCGCCGCCGCTGACCGCTCAAAGGCGCCCGAGCCCCGCCGAGCGTCCAGCCGCCGCTCGAGCTCGGAGCCGCTGGGCACTCGAGGGCGCTCCAAACCCCACGAGCGTCCAGCCACGCCCCGATCGACCCCGTCCCTGAGTTTCGGCGCTCGATCAGGGACGCCACCGGGCTTTGTGCATCGGAGGAACCGGGGTCCTCACCTCGCAACCAGGGGTCCGGGGCGCGGCGCGGGGTGCGTCTGGGGTGGTCCTGGACCAAGCCAGGCGCCGCCGACGGACGGCGCCGCGTGGCAGCGCCACGCAAGCCGGCAGGAGGTGGCGGATGGCGCCGCGTCCGGGCCCGCACCAGGCGTGCCCCGCGGCGCGGCCCGGACTCCCTACAGGTAGCCCATCGGGTCCGTCGGGTTCCCGCCGACGCGCACCTCGAAGTGCAGGTGGTCGCCGAAACAGCGGCCGGTGCAGCCGACGGCGCCGACGACCTGACCCTGCTTGACGCTGGCCCCGGCGGACGTGCCGTAGGAGCTCAGGTGGGCGTAGCAGGTGGACAGCCCGCCGCCGTGGTTGATGCACAGGTAGTTGCCGTAGCCCGACATCGGCGAAGCGAGGGCGACCTTGCCGCTCTTGGCCGCGCGGATGGGGGTGCCTGAGGGCGCGGAGACGTCGACGCCGGCGTGCAGGCGGCCCCAGCGCGGGCCGAAGGGCGAGACCAACGGGCCGTTGACGGGCCAGATCATGCCGCCCCCGCCCTGACGGATCGGGCCGGCGTTGCGCGAGGGGCCGGAGACATTGCTGACCTTGGGCGCCGCGGCGGCCGCCAGGCGGGCCTGGATCCGCCGCTCCTGGGCTTCGAGGCCCTTGAGGTCGCCTTCGTGCTCGTCGCGGTCGCTGCGCACGCTGGCCAGCGACCGGCGCTTGGAGCCGCGAACGCCGACGAGGCGCGTCTGGCGGCTCTCGAGGTTTCCACGGGTTTGGGCGAGCTCTCGACGTTTGGCCGCGATCGTGTTGCGGGCCGCCTCGATGCGCTTCTCGAGCACGGCCAGGCGTTTCACGGTCCTCTTGGACTGGCTGCGCAGCCCCCGGACGCGATTGACCACCGTGCGGTCCTGGCGGCCGATGCGGCTGAGGAAGTCTGCGCGCTGGAGAAGGTCGGTGAACCCGTCGGCCTCGAGCACGACGGTGAGTACGTCGGGCTGGTCGGACTTGTAGATCTCGATGAGCCGCTGCGAGAGGACGCGGCGGGCTCGGATCAGCTGCTTGCGGAGCTTCTCGAGGCGGGCGCGGGCGCTTTGGAGCTCGTTACGTGCCTCGGTGAGCTCACGCTGGCTGGCCGCAAGCTGGTTCTGGACGCGCGACTCACGGGTGCGCAGGCCGGCGACCTCGCCACGCAGGCTGGAGATCCGCTTGCCGTACCCGGAGATCGTCTTCGTCAGCACGCCTTCCTTGGCCTTGGCGGCCCCGATCTTGGCGCGCTTCTCGCGGATCTTCTCCCCCAGGGGCTTGCCCGGGGCCGAGGCGGCGGTCACGCCGGCAAGCAGGCCGCAGAGCGCCAGGCAGGCGAGCAACTGCGCAAAGCGCGACGAGCTGGTGTGGGCGGGTGTGGTCACGGATACGTGTCTGGTGCCCCGGCGAGGCCGAGGGCGCGTGGATGCCGCGGTCGCCCGACGTTCGTGCCGGGCTCGCGGATCCGGGGATGTGGATCAGCGGGAGGGTTCGATCTGCGTCTGGGGACGACCCACGACGCGGCGGCAGCCTAGCACCGGACTGTCCCTCCCCCCCAAGAAATCCCTGCACCTGCACGGGACCTTGCAGCCGGCTCTCCCCGTTTGGAGGCTTCGCGGCGACCATGAGGCAGCACGACACCCGGCGCTAATGCATACTTCTCCACTCGGAGTTAGGGTGCCCTAAGCGCCCGGAAGCTTCCGCGCTAGGACCACCTCAACAGAAGGGGACCGCATGAACCGATCACTGACCTTGCTCTGCGCCTTGGCTGTGCTGCTCGTCCTCGCCGCCTGCGGGAGCGACAGCGACGACCAGGCCGACACCTCCGGTGGCGACACCGCGACCGCGACGGCTGACGAGATCACCGTCTACTCCGGCCGCGAGAAGGAACTCGTCGAGCCGCTGCTGGACCGCTTCACCGAGGAGACGGGAGTCAAGCTCAACGTCCGCTACGGCGATTCGGCCGAGCTGGCCGCGACCCTGATCGAGGAGGGCGACGCGAGCCCCGCCGATGTCTACTTCGGCCAGGACGCCGGCGCGCTCGGCGCGCTGCAGAAGGATGGGCGCCTGGAGGATCTTCCGAGCGATCTGCTGCGCACCGTCGACGGCAAGTTCCGCAGCCGCGAGGGTTCGTGGGTCGGAACGTCGGGCCGCGTGCGGGTCATCGCCTATGACTCCCGTGAGGTCTCCGAGTCAGACCTGCCGCAGTCCGTGATCGGGCTCAGCCGGGCGCAGTGGGCCGACAAGGTCGGCTACGCCCCGACGAACGGTTCCTTCCAGGCGTTCGTGACGGCGATGCGCAAGGTCGAGGGGGAAGGCGTGGCCAAGCAGTGGCTGGAGGGGCTCGTCGAGAACGACGCCCGGACCTACGACGGCAACACGGCGATCCGCGATGCCATCGCCGACGGCGAGATCCAGCTCGGCCTGATCAACCACTACTACGTGGTCCAGGCGCGCGAGGAAGAAGGCGACGACTACCCCGTCAAGCTCTACTTCCCGCCCGGCGGCGACGTCGGCTCGCTGATCAACGTCGCCGGCGCCGGCATCGTCACCGGGTCCGAGGAGGCCGCCACCGCCGAGCAGTTCATCCGCTTCCTGCTCAACAAGGAATCCCAGACCTACTTCGCCGACGAGACGAAGGAGTACCCGCTGATCGACGGCGTCGAGCCCGACAGCTCGCTGCCCGCCCTGTCGGAGATCCAGCAGCCGGGCGTCGACCTCAGCGACCTTGACGATCTCGAGGGCACGACCAAGCTGATAGAGCGCACGGGGGCGCTGTAGCGCCGGGCACCATGCGGCTCGGCCGCCTGCGTCCACCGGCATCCCCCGCGCTGCTGCTGCTCTGCGGCCTGCTCGCCGCCGCGGCCGCGCTGCCCCTCCTGTATCTCGCGGTGGTGGTCGGCGGCGGAGGCGGGGACGCGTTCGACGCCGTGTGGCAGCCGCGGACGGCCGCGCTCGTGGCCCGAAGTGCCGGCCTCGCCGCGGCGGTCGCTGCGACGGCCGTGCTCATCGCCGTACCGCTGGCGTGGCTGACCGCGCGGACCGACCTCCCGGGCCGGCGGGCGTGGGCGCTGGTGCTCAGCCTGCCGCTCGTGATCCCCAGCTACATCGGCGCCTACCTGTTCGCCTCGGCGCTCGGACCCTCGGGCGTCGTGACCGAGGCGCTCGGCCTTCCCGAGCTGCCGGAGATCCGCGGGGCGTTCGGCGCCTGGCTGGTCCTGACCCTGTTCACCTACCCGCTGGTGATGCTGCCGGTGCGGGCGGCGCTGCGCCGCCTCGATCCGTCCATCGAGGAGGCGGCGCGCGGGATGGGGCGCCGCCCGGCCGAGGTCTTTCGCACGGTCGTGCTGCCACAGCTGCGACCCGCGATCGGGGCGGGGGCGGCGCTCGTCGCGCTGTACGTGCTCAGCGACTTCGGGGCGGTGTCGATCCTGCGCTTCGACTCGTTCACCCGCGTCATCTACCAGACCTACCTCACCGCCTTCGACCGCACCGGCGCCGCCGCCTTGGCGGCCCTGCTGGTCGTCGTGATGCTCGCCGTGCTGGCGATCGATGCGGCCG
>JBPCPM010000011.1:0-15660 GCA_050999155.1 Solirubrobacterales bacterium | reverse complement strand
GTTCGGAGGTCGTGAGGGACACGCCGTCGAGGCGGCCGTCGTTGTCGGCGTCGGCGGTCACTGCCGCGACCCACGCCGGACGCGCCTCATCGACCGCCGTCCGCGAGTAGTCGGCCACGGCGTTGCCGGCAGCGTCCTCGATGGTGGTTCCGGCCGCGTCGGAGAAGGAAGTCGTCGGCGTGGCGTCGGTGTCGGCGGTCGATCCCTCGTCGATCGCCAGGGTCACGGCGGCGCCGCTCGCGACCGCCGAGGCGACGGTGTGGCCGGCAACGGCGAACCCGGCTGACCCGCCGCTGACGGTCACCGATTCCGAGAAGCCGAGGACCACTTGATCGATCTTGCCGTCGCCGTCGCCGTCTCGGGTGGCCGCGGCCGTCAGCGTTGGTGCTGTCACGTCTCCGCCACCGCCTGTGGTCCCGCCTGTGGTCCCGCCTGTGGTCCCGCCGGTCGTCCCGCCGGTCGTGCCGCCCGTGGTGCCGTCGGTCGTGCCGTCGGTCGTGCCGTCGGTCGTGCCGCCGGTGGTGCCGTCGGTGGTGCCGTCGGTGGTGCCGTCGGTCGTGCCGCCCGTGGTGCCGCCGGTGGTGCCGTCGGTCGTGCCGCCGGTGGTGCCGCCGGTGGTGCCACCGGTCGTGCCGCCCGTGGTGCCACCTCCGCCACCGCCACCACCGCCGCCGCCGCCGCTGGAACCGGAGGTGGTGCCGGTGGACGGAGCCGGGGCCGGAGGGGTGGGGGACTCGACCAGGATCCCGGTACGCAGCAGGAGCGGGTTGCCGGCCCCGTCGCTGATCGCGGTCCCTCTATAGGTAAAGCTCACGTAGCGGTCATCGCCGGCGGCGCGTTCCATGACTCCGATGATCAGCGACCGCTCCGTCGCCTGATTCAGGCTCCGCAGGTCGTAGCCGGAGATCGAGAAATCGGTGCGGCTGGCTTCGGAGGCCGAAACCGGCTCCGAGAACGTGAGCTCGAACGCATCGACCAGGCCGTCCACGCCTCCGGCATCGATGGCGCGCGCTCCGATCAGCACGGGTGGTGCTCCATCCTCCGCCCGCACGCCACGGAGTGGCTCGAGTGGATTGCCAGAGCGGTCGGTGAGCTGCGTGGCTGCCGAGTCGACCACCACGGTGGCATCCGTGTCGAACGCTTCTCCCTCGATGAAGTCGACCCGAATCGTCGATCCCCCCTGGGGGGTGGCCGATAGCCGACCAAGGCCCGCGGCGGATCCGCCAAGCTCGGGTCCGGCGGAGCGCGCCGCAGTAACTCCGCCGTCGCCGACAGTCCTCCAGACCCAGCGGTCGAGCACCGTGATCGACGGGGCCTCCTGAGCACCGTCCGAAAGCAGGGGTTCGCTCCCCCGGATCACGACGCCATCGATCTTTCCGTCGGCGTCGCTGTCCACGGTCCGGACGGAGCTCAAGGTGGGGGGAACCCTGTCCTTCGTGTTCTTGAGGGCTCCGCGGAGGGCTTGGCGGCCGCGGCGGTCCACGATCGCGCCGCGGCTCTGGCGCCCGTGAACGACCGTCGGTCTCGCCCCCGTGTCCGTCTTCGTGCGCTGGGTGACGCGAGCAATGATCCGGCGGCTCTTCACGCGGTTGCTGCGGCGAAGAGTTCGTCCTGACCGCGCACGGCTACAGCGACTGCTGCGGCTTGCGCTGCGGACGCTGCGGACGCGGTAGCCCTTGATGGAGATACGCGCCTTGCCCCCGCGCGTCACGCAGACGGCTCGATTGAAGGTGATCTCGACGCGGTCGATACGGCCGTCGTGGTTCGCGTCTGCCGTGTGGGCGTGCACCATGCGCGGGGCTACAACCCGGTCTTTCGCGTCAGCCGTTGGAGCGCCGGCGGCGCCTGCCGTGACCACGAGGGCCAGGCTCGCGAATACCGTGAGATACGCGCGCACGGGGATGTCCCACCGAGATGAGATACCCGGCTGATCGGCATCTCCCAGGGCGGGGCGGGGGATTCCGGGTGTGGTCGACGGATGTTCTAGCGGCGGGGTGCCATGGCACCTGGAACCACCGGCGGGCGACTCAGGCGGCCGGGTTCATCTCCTTGGGGGGCCGGGACGGGCGGGCGGTGAAACGCATCGCCGGTACGCGCCAGGCGGCCTCGGCGACAATGCCCCGCGACATCTTCGATCGTCCGTACTCGCGCTCGGTGAAGACGATCGGGATCTCGCTGACCGTGAACCCGAGTTGGATCGCCCGGTAGGTCATCTCGACCTGGAACCCGTAGCCGCGCGCGGTGACCGACCCGAGGTCGATCGACTCGAGCACGCTACGCCGGAAGCACTTGAAGCCCCCCGTGAGATCGGCCACCGGGACGCCGAGGACCGCCCGGGCGTACAGGCACCCGCCGCGGCTGATGACCCGGCGCAGCGGTCCCCAGTGGCGTACGCCCCCGCCGGGCACGTACCGCGAGCCGAGCACGAGGTCGGCGTCCTCGCTCGCAGCAAGCAGCGCCGGGAGATGCGCGGGGTTGTGGGAGAAGTCGGCGTCCATCTCCACGATCCGCCGGGCGCCCCCGGCGAGCGCGCGGGCGAATCCGGCCTTGTATGCAGGTCCGAGCCCCTCCTTGGTCGTCCGGTGGAGGACCTCGACGTCGGGGTCCTTCGCGGCCAGGCGGTCGGCGATGGCCCCGGTCCCGTCCGGGGAGCTGTCGTCGACGACGAGGATCCGCCGCGACGGCGGCAGGTGGCCGAGCGCGGCGGCGACGAGCCGCGCGATGTTCTCGGCCTCGTTGTAGGTCGGGATCACGACCCAGGTGTCGGCGTGGGCATCCATCGGGCCGGGGCAATGCTAGGGCGCGACCCGGATCTGCGGCTCGCAGGCCACTAGTCTGCGCCGATGGATAACCGGGAGATCGCCGAGCGCCTCCACGAGCTCGCAGACCTCTACGAGCTCGACGGGGCGATCAGCTACCGCGTCATCGCCTACCGGGAGGCGGCGCGGGCCATCGAACAGAGCCCCACGTCCGCCGCCGAGGCCTCGCATGCCGGATCGCTGACCGACCTCGCGGGCGTCGGCAAGACGATCGCCGAGAAGGTCGCCGCCCTGCTGGCCGACGGCGAGATCCCGGCGGCGGCCAAGCTCAAGCAGCGGTTTCCGGCAACGCTGGTCGAGGTCACGCGCCTTCCCGGCCTCGGGGCCAAGACCGCCCGGTTGATCCACGAGGAGCTCGGGATCGACGATCTCGACGGCCTCAAACAGGCGGCAGAGCAGGGCCGGCTGCGAGACGTCAAGGGCCTCGGCCCCAAGACCGAGACCAACGTCCTGGAAGCGATCGCCGCCCGGGGGGAGGGATTACAGGACACCGAGCGCCGGGTCCTGCTGTCGGTCGCGCTGCCGCTGGCGCGTGAGCTCGCCGACAGCCTCGCCGCCCTCCCCGAGTGCGAGGCCGTGGAGATCGCCGGGTCGGCCCGGCGCTGGGCCGAGACGTGCAAGGACGTGGACCTGATCGCGACAGCCACCGATCCGGCGCCGCTGATCGAGGCGCTCGCGCAGCATCCACGGTGCGCCCACATCAAGGGCCGGGGCGAGGCCGGAATCGGGATCGTCACCCACGACGGGGTTCCGGTCGACCTGCGCGTCGTCGACCCTGCCCTGTTCGGCAACCTCCTGCAGCACTTCACCGGCTCCAAGCAGCACAACGTGCGCCTACGCGAGGACGCGGTGCGCCGCGGGCTGAAGGTCAGCGAGTACGGCGTCACCGACATCGAAACCGGCGAGACGACCCGCTGTGCCACCGAGCGCGAGGTCTACGAGCGGCTCGGGCTCGCCTACGTGGAGCCGGAGCTGCGCGAAGGCCGAGGCGAGCTCGAGGCAGCGCGTGAGGACTCGCTGCCTGAGCTGGTGGGGCTGCAGGAGCTCCGCGGCGACCTGCACTGCCACACCACCCTGTCGGACGGGCGCAACACCGTGGCGGAGATGGCGGCCGCGGCGCGGGAACTCGGCCATGAGTACCTGGCGCTGACCGACCACTCGGCCAGCCACGGGTTCGGCAACGACGTCTCGGCCGACCAGCTCCGCCGCCGGATCGAGGAGATCCGGGAGTTCGATCCCGGCGACGAGGGCTTCGCGCTGCTCGCCGGTTCCGAGGTCAACATCGGGACCGACGGGACGCTGGACTACGACGACGACCTTCTGGCCGCGCTCGACTGGGTCGTGGCCAGTGTCCACACCGCATTCCAGATGGGCGCCTCGGAGCTGACCGAGCGGATCGCGACGGCGATGCGCCATCCGCAGGTCGACTGCATCGGCCACCTGACGGGTCGGCTGATCGGCCGCCGGCCGCCGTACGCCATCGGCGTCGAGCACCTGGTCGAGGTGGCGGCCGAGACGGGCACGATGTTCGAGATCAACGGCAACCCGAACCGGCGCGACCTCTCCGAGCACCATGCGCGACTGGCTGCCGACGCCGGGGTTCCGATCGTGTGCACCACCGACGCTCACGGCACCGACACGCTCACCAACACGCGCTACGCGGTCGCCACCGCTCGGCGAGCCTGGCTGCGGGCCGGCCAGGTGGCCAACACGCGGAGCTGGAAGCAGCTGGCGGCGATGCGCAAGCCCACCCGCGGCTGACGCAGCCGGTCAGTGCGCGGGGTCGGGCGGGTCGCCGGCGATCGCCTGGCGCTCTCCTCCCAGACCGTGGGCCCGCACGAGCCGCAGGGGCCGCCACACGGGGTCGGGCTCCACGAAGAACCGGCACCCGTCGCGGAGCTCGACCGCCGACACCGCCGGCTCGATGCGGCGCCAGGACAGCGCCCACAGCAGGGCGTAGCCCGTGGCGATCGCGCCGACGGGTGGCCACTGCAAGGTGGCCACCCCGGCCAACGGCACCGCGACCAGCAGCGGCCACAGGCGCCCGAGCGCGACCCGCACGGGGTTGACCTGGGGCATGACCACGTCGGAGCGGGCCGCGGCCAGAAGCCGGGGCAGCAACGCACCCGGAGCGGTCGGAGACCGACGGCCCAGGGCGGCGCCGGCGGCCAGTGCCAGCGTCCACCACGCGGCGACGAAGATCACGGTCGCCGTCGCCCCGGCGTCCACCCGCAGGACGGTGAGGGTTCCGAGCACTGAGGCGCTCACCGCCACCACGAGCACCGTCGCACGAGTCAGGTCGGTCAGCAGCATCGTCAGCCGGCGAGGGTCTGCAGCACGGCGAGAAAGTCGTCGGTGCTGTCGACGGCGACGTCGGCGGCCGCCTGGAGATCATCAGGCCGTTCGCCGGAGAGGACCGCGATCCGCACCGCCCCCTGGAGATCGCCCCTTTCGCGCAGGCGGCCCAGGGCGGCGAAGGCGTCGATGTCGGTGCGGTCGTCTCCGGCGTACAGCGCGTGATCGACGTCGTGGTCGCCCAGCAGGCTCTCCAGCGCCGTCCCCTTGTCGAAGTCGACAGCCGGCCGGATTTCCAGGACCTTGCGGCCCCAGTGTGTGCGCAGGCCCTCGGCGTCTGCCGCGGCGGCGAGCTGCTGCGCCGACTCCTCGGCGGCCGGTTCGTCGGCTGCCCCACGCCAGTGGAAGGCGACGATCGGACCCTTGTCCTCGAGGCGCATGCCCACCGACGCCAGCTCGCGTGTGTGGTGTGCCTCGGCGAAGGCGCGGGCCTCGCCGGCGTGCGGCTCGACCGAAGGGTCGAGGGTCACCCCGGTGTCCCCGGGGAGGATCCGTTCGCACCCGTGGTTGCCGATGTAGGCGAGCGTTCCCAGCCCGACGAGGCGCCGGGCCTCGGTCGCCGATCGGCCGGACACGCAGCCGGCCAGGGCAAAGCGCTCGGCGATCGCGGTCAGGGCCCGCTGCTGGGCCGGAGGTACGAGCGCCTCGTCGGCACGCTCGGTGATCGGGGCGATCGTGCCGTCGATGTCGGTGAACACGGCCGTCCGCCCGGGTGAGGCGAGCAGTGGCTGGAGGGCGGCTGTGAGGGAGCGATCGACTGACCGTGTGTCCATCGGCTCACTGTAGTTGAGCCCACCGGCCTGCTTGTCGCGCGCGCGGGCCGCCGCCCTGGGCT
Organism: Solirubrobacterales bacterium; assembly: GCA_050999155.1. Classification (GTDB taxonomy): domain Bacteria; phylum Actinomycetota; class Thermoleophilia; order Solirubrobacterales; family 70-9; genus JBPCPM01. Next base: position 9,651 of record JBPCPM010000011.1, on the reverse strand, counting down.
CGTCTACCATCGGACGGTGCCGCGCGATGCCGGGAAGCTGATTGCGGTGGGAACTGCCGCCGGGGCGTTCAGCGCGCTGTTCGGCGTCGGAGGCGGCACCGTGATGGTGCCGCTGTTGATCTTGTGGTTCGGGATGGACGGGCGCCGCGCGACAGGGACGAGCCTCGCGGCGATCGTCGTGATCGCGAGCCTCGCCGTGATCGGCCACGCGCTGTACGGCAACGTCGATGTCGGCAAGGGATTGCTGGTCGGGGTCCCGGCGGTCGCAGGGGTGCTCGCGGGGACATGGCTCCAGCAGCGACTGCCGACGCGGGCCGTGTCGTTGCTGTTCGCCGCCCTGCTGCTCAGCGTCGCCGTCCGCCTGGTGGTGGGATGAGCGAGCTGCTGGCCATGGTGGTCGGCTGGGTGGCCGGGCTCGTGGCCGGACTGCTCGGCGTCGGCGGAGGCGTGCTGTTCGTCCCGGCCCTGACCCTGCTGCTCGACGAGCCGCAGCTCCGCGCGGAGGCCACGTCCCTGCTGGCCATCGTCCCGGTCGCGATCGTCGGCGCGGTGCGTCAGCGCGCCTACGGCAACCTCGACCTGCGGGCGGGTCTGCTGCTCGGGGTCTTCTCGCCGGTGGGGGTCCTGGTCGGCGTGGTGGTGGCCAACGCGGTGCCGCAGCGAGCCCTCGAGCTGGGCTTCGCCGCGTTGTTGGTCTTCGTGTCGGTGCGGCTCGCGGCGAGCGCCCTGCGCGCGGATTCCGGATCTGGCGACGATCAGGCGCACGCCGGCCGTCGAGCCGGCGCCGCCCCATGACGGTTGCGGGGGTGTCTAGCCTCTGCGCTGCCGTGGACCGTCCAGGCCAGATTCGCCGGATCCACCCCCCCGGGGGGGAGCTGACGACGGTGCCCGCCGTGTACGGCCACCTCGGTCTGGCCGAGCTGGCGTCCGGCGGCCGTCCGTGGGTGGTCGCCAACTTCGCCCAGACCCTCGACGGGCACTCGACGATCGAGGGGCGATCGGGGCCGATCGGCTCCGACGTCGATACCACGGTCCTGCAGTGGCTGCGCACCCAGCCCGACGCCGTGGTGATTGGGGCGGGCACGATGCGCGCCGAGCGCTACGGGCGGATGGTGCCCGACGCCGATCGCCGGTCCCACCGCGAGACGCTGGGCCTCCAGGCCGACCCGTTGGCGGTGATCGTCTCGGACAGCCTCGACCTGCCGTGGGACGCCCGGTTGTTCACCGAGGGCGCAGGCGCGGTGGTGGTCTTCACGAGCTCCGACCGCGAACTGCCGCACACCGCGACGCCGGTCACCGTGCACCGCTCGGAGGGATCGGTGCGCTTGGAGCGGATGCTCGAGGTCCTCGGCGCCGACCACGGCGTGTGCACCGTGGTGTGCGAGGGCGGCCCGACGGTCATGGGCGCCTTGGTGGCCGGCGGCCTGTGCGACGAGCTGTTTTGCACCATCGCCCCCCGGCTGGCCGGCGGGCAGGGACCGCGGATCCTCGAGGGGGAGCTGGACGCCGTCCGCGAGGCCGAGCTGGTCACGCTGTTCGAGGCGGGCGGCGAGCTGTTCGGGCGCTGGCGCCTGACCCGACCGTCGCTCAGCGCAGACCGTGCTCGAGCGCGTCCTTGACCGTGGCGTCGAGCGCGTTGAGCCGGTGCAGGGCAGCGGCTTCGGCCGAACCAAAGGGCTGGCGGCCTTCCGTGCCGTGGTGGGCGAGCACACAGTGCATGAGCGCGACGCGCCGGTCGTCGGGCAGGGCCGTCGCGGCCGGAGCGATCAGCTGGGCGCCGAGGTTCAGGTGGCCGATGAGGCGACCTTCGTCGGTCAGCTCGATCGCTGCCGCGTAGCGGAACTCCCGCGTCTTTCCGATGTCGTGCAGCAGCGCCGCGGCCATCAGCAGATCGCTGTCGAGCCGGGGATGCAGCTGGCAGACCTCGCCGACGAGCGTCCCCACGGCGACGGTGTGCTCGAGCAGGCCTCCGAGGTAGGCGTGATGGCCCCGCCGGGTGCACGGCGCGCGCCGGAACTCCCCGGCGATCGGCCCCTCGAACAGCAGGGCCCGCACGACCGCGGCCAGGCCCGGGTCGTGGATCTCGCGGGCTAGGTGCTCGAGGAACCCTTCGAGTTCCTCCACCGACCGGTAGGCGGCCGGGAGGAACTCCGCCGGGTCGACCTGGCCCGGATCCAGGCGGCGCACGTCGGAGACCTCGAGCTGGCGGTCCCCGCGGAAGCGCACCACCTTGCCCGTGACCTCGACGGCGTCCCCGGCCTCGAACCGGGCAGCCAGCCGGTCGACGTCGTTGAAGGCCCGCGCCGTGAGCGCTCCGGTTCGGTCGCGCAGCTCCAGCGCGAGATAGGGGCTGCCGTTGCGGGCCGACATCCGGTCCTTGCGGCCGCAGGCAAAGCGCCCCGTGAAGCGGGTCCCGTCCTCGAGTTCGGCGATCGTGGGCATCGGGTGATGGTGAAGGGGGAGCCAGACGGCGAGCGGTAGGGTGCGTTTGTGGAGGTCTTGGTCTCAGACGAACCGGTTCCGCCGTTGCGCGACCCGATCCTCGTCTGCGCGTTTACCGGCTGGAACGACGCGGGCAACGCGGCGAGCGCCGCGGTGCGAACGGCGATCGGCTCCCTGGACGCCAAGCTTGTCGCCCACGTCGATCCGGAGGAGTTCTTCGACTTCCAGGCCAACCGGCCGACGATCGAGCTGCGCGAAGGCCAGACCCGCCACGTCGACTGGCCCGAGAACCGGATGTTCGCCGCTCCCGCCGAGGGGGCCGAGCGCGACCTGATCCTTTTCGACGGCACCGAGCCCAACCTGCGCTGGCGCACGTTCTGCGAGGCCATCGCCACGACCGCGGCCGACCATGGGGCGAGCATGATCGTCTCGATGGGGTCGCTGATCGCCGACGTCGTGCACTCGCTGCCGGTCCCGATCACCGGCATCGCCTCCGACGCGGACCTCGTCGAGCGCCTCGGCCTCGAACGGTCCAACTACGAGGGCCCGACCGGCGTCGTCGGGGTCCTGCACGACACCTGCCGCCAGCGAGGCATGAGCTCGGCGAGCTTGTGGGCGGCGGTGCCCCACTACGTCGCCGCGGTGCCCAACCCGAAGGCGTCGCTCGCCCTCGTACGCAAGCTCGAGGGCATCACGCGAGTGGCGGTCGACGCCTCGGAGCTCGAGGCCGAGACCGAGCGCTACGAACGTCAGGTCGACCGGGCCGTGAAGGCCAACCCCGAGATCGAGACGATGGTTTCCGGGCTCGAGGAACAGCAACGGGCCGGGCTCGAGGAGCTGCCGCCCACCGACGTTCCGTCAGGCGACACCATCGCGCGGGAATTCGAGAGCTACCTGCGCCAGCAGGACGACGAGGACGAGTAGTCCCCAGGGGCCGCTCAGGCCTCGGCCGCCGGGCACATCACGCGGTACTCGCACCACGAGCAGGCGTCGTAGGAGGGGGTCGGTTCGAAGTCCTGCTCGTCGACGCTGCCGGCGACCGACAGGACCGTCTCGCGGACGCGGTCGGTGTCACCCGGGCGGGGATCGAGGGCCACCTTCGCGTCGTCGATCACGTAGTAGTAGCTGTGGGCGTCGGCCTCGATGCCCCAGGCGTCGCGGGCGGCCATCCGGTAGAGGACGAGCTGGACGTCGTTGTCGAGCTGCTCGGCCGTGCGGTGGCGGCCGGTCTTGTAGTCGATGAGCTCGTAGCCCCCGTCGGGCAGCTCGTCCACCCGGTCGACCCGGCCCCGGACGCGGTGGGGGCCGACGGAGATGCTGAAGCCCCGCTCGAGCCACACCGGGCGTTGCTCTTCGGCCCGTTGGCGCTCGTGGTAGCGGGCCAGGGCGGCGACGGCCCGGTCGCGGAACTGCAACTCCTCGTCGTCGTAGCCAAACCCGGCCCGCCGCCAGCCACTGTCGAACAGCGACAGCAGCCGCGGTAGCGAACCGGGGGGCTGGTCGCCGGCCTCCAGCGGGGCGTCGGTCTGCTCGGCGTGGAAGCGCTCCAGGACCTGGTGGACGACGATCCCGAACCGCTGGTTGATCGTCGGCGCCTGGGGGAGCTGGAAGACCCGCGCGAACTTGTACTTCAGCGGGCATACCCGGTAGAGGTCCACGTCGCCCGCCGACAGGGCGATGCCCGGCCCGTCCTTGCGCCGCGGGATGAACGCCCGCAGCGACGGCTCGCTGGAGGAACTGACCGCGGCCCGGCGGTGCCGGCCGCCCTCGTCGGCCGAGCGCAGGAACGAGTCCAGCGACGACGAGGCGAGGACCGAGCGCTGCTCGGCGCTGGCCACCTGCTCCAGGACACCGTCGATCGAGGCGATGGCCTCGTCGAGCCCCTGGCCCGAAGGCCGTTGCAGCAGGGCGGCGACCTTGAGCAGCTCGAGATGGCGGGCCACCGCGCGGTTGACGTCCATGTACGTGTCGAGGCGTAGCTCCGACAGGCTGCCTCCAGCCTTCCATGCCTGCTCGAGGGCTTCGTCTCGTAGCAGGCGGAACGTGTCCTGGAGCTCTTCGCCCGGGGCGAAGAGCTCCTCGGTCTGGGGGTCTTCGGTCCCGTTCGCCGCCGCGCGCAGCTCGGCGTAGGCCGGTGCGACGTCGGCGCGTTCGCCCCCCGCCAGCGTCTCCGGGCGCGACAGGACTGCACGAGCGGCGCGGCTGACGGCGAGGTACACCGCTCGCTGCTCGGCGCGGTCGGCGGGAGGGAGCTCGGGGCCACTGAGCAGCTCGCCCGGGACGTCTGCGGTCTCCGGCCCCAAGCCTGGCGGTTCGGCGTGCAGGCCGCACACCAGCACGAGCTCCGCCTGGAGCCCGGTCAGCGCGCCGGGCTCGCAGACCAGCACGGCTGGGCGCTCGGGGGGGCGCCCCGCAAGCTCGGCGTCGTCGCGGATCAGGGCTCGCGCGTCGGCCAGGACCCCGAGGTAGCGGGCAAACTGGTTTGCGGTCCCGTCGGGGAACCGTCGCAGCCACCGGGTGGCGAGCAGCGACAGGCGCGACAGGTTCACCAACCGCTCGACGCTGTCGGGCGAGGCGCTGAACAGCTGGCCGTGGCGGAGCCCGACCCGCTCGATCAACCGTCCCACGAACACGTCGGGCGGCAGCTCGGCGAAGGCCGCTGCCGCCGCTTCGTGCACCCGCAAGAACGTGGCCACCCGTTCCCGGGCCGGAGGGTCGAGCTGGGGGCTCTCCAGGGCGGCGTGCAGGCCGGCCACCATGTCGAGCTTGCGCCGGCGGGCGATCTGCGTGCAGCGGGCGAGGTCACCGGGAGACAGCTCGACCGGCGGCCTGGAAAGCGCGCGCGCCACGGCCGCCGTGTCGCGGGGGTCCACCAGCAGGCGCATCCAGGCGAGGACGTCGCGGATCTCGGCACGCAGGAGGAAGGCGCCAGGGCCGGAGAGATCGGAGGCGATGGAGCGCGCCTCCAGGGCGGCGGCGACGGCTCGCCCCTCGTGGGCGACCGACGGTACGACCACGGCGACCGCGTTCGGCGGGGTTTCAGCGGCCAGTGCCGATTCGACCTCGCGGGCGACCGCCTGGGCCTGGGCCAGCTCGCTCGAGCAGCGCCAGAAGCGCAGCCGGGAGGGACCAGCCGACGGTCGCCGGTCGCCGGTCGCCGGTCCCGGCGCGGTCAGTCCCAGCGCCTGGGAGGTTGCAGCCCGGTCCCCGTGGTGAGCGCTGTCCAGGCCCACACTCTCGGCACGGCCGAGGGTCGCTGCCACGTGCTCGTCCCAGTCGCCCCCTGCCCACGGGCCAACGGCCTGCCGCGCGTCCCCCGCGACCACGACGGAGCGGGCCCGGGCGGCCAATGCGCAGATCAGTTCGCGCTCGGCCGGCGTCGCCTCCTGTGCGTCGTCGACGATCACGTGCTCGGGCGCCGTGACGCGCGCCCCGAGCTCGCGGACGAGTTCGAGCGCCTCGACGACGAGGCCCGGCCCGTCGGGAGCCCCACGGTCGCGCAACAGCTCCTCGTGGCGTGCGTACAGCGCGGCGAACTCCCGCTCGCGCCGAGCGTCCGGTGCGTCGCCGTCGACCTGGAGGCTGCGAGCCCAGGTCTCGAAGGCGGCCGGGCCGACGCCGTGGCTCTTGAGGGCATCGATCCGTCGCAGCAGGGAGGCGAGCAGGCCCACCCGATCGCCGCGGATCTCGTGCAGGCGCAAGGGGAGCTCGTCGACGTGGTCGAGCAGCATGGCCAGTCGGTCGCCCGGACCGAGCGGTTCGATGAACGGATCCAGCCCGAGGCGCTCGGCGTGCGCGCGCGCCAGGCGCAGGGCCAGATGGCCGGCCGTCCAGGCCCGGGCCGACGTGTTCCCCGCAAGCCGGTCGTCCAGGCGGCGGCCGGCGGCCCTGCTGCACGAGATCACCAGGACGCCGTTCAGCGGCGCGACCGGGTCGGGGTCGGGGTCCGGCGCCAGCCGGGCGGCGCGCTGGACGAGCGCGGTCGTCTTGCCCGAGCCGGCCGTTCCCTTGACCAGCAGCGGCCCGGAATCGTGCTCGGTGACGCGCAGCTGCTCGTCGGTGAGCTCGGGTGCCGGTCCCATGGCTTGCAACGCTAACGGTCGCGGGGCGGAGGCCGCCCGGCTCGGCGACCGTAGAATGCGAGATCGCATGGGAACCCCATCCGATCCGACCGCCGCCGTTCCCGACAACTGGGTCGGTCCGGACCCCTCGCGGTGGCTGACCGTCTGCCGCACTGCGGTCGCACGACACGAGCAGCTGTTCGCGTCGGTGCCCACGTCGGCCGAGCGCTCCAGCTACGACGGCGTGGGCAAGGGCGGTGACCGGTCGCTGGTCATCGACCTCCAGGCGGAGGAGATCGTGCTCGACGAGCTCCGCCGGCTGCACGCCGATGAGGGCCACCCGATGACGGTGATCTCCGAGGAGTGCGGCGAGGTCACGATGGGTGAAGGCGGAGTGACCGTGGTGGTCGACCCGATCGACGGCTCTCTCAATGCCCGCCGGACCCTTCCCGCCCACTCGCTGAGCATCGCCGTCGCCGACGGCCCGACGATGGACGCCGTGCGCTTTGGCTACGTCTACGACTTCGGAGCCCGCGACGAGTACGTGGCCGTGGCCGGGGCCGGGCTCGCCCTCAACGGTGCGCCCGTCGAGCCGGTGGCCAACGGCGGGGACCTCGAGGTCGTCGGCCTGGAGTCGGCCGAGCCGAGCTGGATGACGCCGCTGATGCGCGAGCTCGAAGGCCACGCCTACCGGGTCCGCGTCGTCGGCTCCGTGGCGATCACGCTGAGCCTGGTGGGAGCCGGGCGTCTGGACGGGATGCTCACGGCCCGGGCGGTCCGGTCCGTCGACGCTGCCGCGGCCCAGCTGATCGCCCGCGAGGGCGGGGCCCACGTCGACTTCGGCAGCCAGCAGCTCGCCCACGCCGGGCTGGGCCTCGATGCCCGGTACCGCCTCAGTGCCGGGTGCAACCCCGAGGCTGCGCGGACGCTGCTCGAGGCGCAGCAGGCCGGCACCCGGTCATCCTGAGGCAGCGGTGATCGACTGGACGATGGCGGGCCGGATCGCCGGCGGCGTCGCCGGCGGCGGCCCTCCGACGGATCCCGCCACCGGCCGGCTGCCGGAGCTCACAGCCGAGGCGGCCGAGCAGGTCTGCTCCTACACCGGTCTGGAGCCGGCCACCGAGATCCCCGCCGCCGAGGTTGTCGACCGCGATGGATGGACGGAGCTCAACCTCCGCGGGATGCGTCCTATCGAGGAGCTGCTCGACCCGGCCGGCGAGGGCAGCCTCCCTTCCTTGCTGGGGCCGGCGTCGGCTCCGCTGGGCGCCGTGGCTCGCGCGGCGGTCGGCCCGGTGGTGACCGTGGAGCTCGGGCTTCTCACCGGCTACCTCGCACGCCGGGTGCTCGGCCAGTACGAGGCATCGCTGCTGGATCCCACCGCGCCGACCCGGCTCGTGTACGTCGGCCCGAACCTCTCGGAAGCAATCGAGCAGCTCGATGCCGAAACCGACGGGCTGCTGCGGTGGGTCGCGCTCCACGAGGTCACGCACGCCGTGCAGTTCGCCGCGGTTCCCTGGCTTCGCGAGTACCTGTCCGGGAAGGTGACAGCGCTGCTCGCCGCAAGCACGCCCTCGCTCCCGAATGGCGACCGTCTCCGCGGGCTGATGGCCGACCCGGCGCAGATCGGTCGTGAACTGCGTGACGGTGGGCTCTTCGCGCTGGTCGCGGGGCCCGCGCAGCGGGCCATCCTCGAGGACCTGCAGTCCGCCATGGCGATCGTCGAGGGATACGCCGAGCACGTGATGGACGCCGTGGGCGCCCAGCTCGACCCGGAGATCTCCCAGCTCCGGCAACGCCTCGACCGGCGCCGCGAGTCCCGGGGTCTGCTCGAGACGATCGTGGCCCACGTCCTCGGCCTCGAGATGAAGATGCGCCAGTACCGGCTCGGGAAACAGTTCTGCGACGCCGTGGTCGCGGCGGAGGGGATCGAGGGACTCAACCACGTGTGGTCGGCAGCCGGTGCGCTGCCCTCGAGCGCGGAGATCGACCATCCGGGCCGGTGGATGGAGCGTGTCGCCGGGGAGCGCGCCACGGCCGCGTAGACCGTTCGCCGGTGGCCGGCGGGAGAGGGCGGGGAGGCCTGTCTGTGACTGACATCTCACAGTGTTTTACGAGCAATTTCGGCCGCTATGCTTAGAACTAATAACCCTGGACTGTTGCTGACCGGCTCACTGTGACGGCAGATGTGATCCAGGCGCTAGAGGGCACATACGCGACTGAGAGGAGCCACGATCGTGGCCACCGAAAAGAAGACTTCGAGCACCAGCAAGGCAGCGAGCCGCAACGGTTCGAGCGCCGCCAAGAAGACGACGGGGACCTCCAAGGCCTCCGCCGCCAAGCAGGCCGGCACGACCAAGGCCACCGTGACAGCGTCGGCGACGACCACGGCCCAGGCCCGGTCGCAGGCGGCCGAGCAGGCCGTGCGCACGCGCCGTGCCAACAAGGCCAAGCGTTCCGCGACGGCGCGCAAGGCGGCCCGGACGCGCAAGACCAACCAGGCCCAGGAGTCGGTGAGCGAGGCCGGCCAGAACACGGTCGATCTCGTCGCTACCTACCTGCGCCACGCCACCCAGCGCGCAGTCGACGTCCCGGTCGGGTTCGCCCTGATCGCCGCCGACACCGCAACCGGCGCTGCTCGTGCCATCAACGGCACGATCGAGACGCTGGGCGACCGTGCGTCGCTGGAGCGTGAGCTGCGTCGCGCCGAGCGCCGGGGCACGTTGGCCCGCGGCCGCGCGACCCGTAGCGCCCGCACCACGCGGACCAAGCTCGAGCGCCGTGTCCGGCGTCAGCGACGCCAGGCCGAGACGCGGCTGCGCAAGAGCCGCCGCAAGGCCGAGACCGAGCTGAACAAGTTCGAGCGCCAGGCCGAGCAGGGGATCCAGGTTCGCGCCGACAAGGCCGAGTCGGTCCTGCGCGAGAGCGCCGACCGCGCCCAGACGCTGGTTTCCGAGCAGGCTGACCGCGCCCAGACGCTGATCGGCCGCGCCGGCTAGCTCCCAGACGCTGATCGGCCGCGCCGGCTAGCTCCCAGGCGCGGGTCTCCCGCACCGACCATCTCGCCGGATCGAGCGAGGGGGGGGGGGTGTGGCGCCCCGTGTTTCTTTGCTCTTATAGTGTTGGCCCCCTTTTCTCCGTACGAGTCATC